>RPQK01000166.1 GCA_003819755.1 Acidobacteriota bacterium
CAGATCCTCTCCATTGCCGGCTTGCAGAACCTTGTGCCGATCACCAAGACGGTGGCGGAGGCGGAGGCCCTCTGTACACAACAGGGCGCGAAACCGCGCACGGCTCGCCTGGCTCCCGGGTTGGGGCTTAATCTCCCGGAAAGCTTCTGCCTGCTGGCCTTTGACGCCAAAGCCGTTCGGCTGGCAGCCCTGCCGGAATCCAACATCGTCCGGGTGCCCGCCGCCTGCGCCGTTATGGAGTTGGCCCTTCGCGAACGACTCGATTGGGATTTGAACGTGGTGCGGGTGACTGACAAACGGCCGACGAATGATCCCGTTCTGGACAGAGTGCTTGAAAAGGTGATCGAGGATTCACCGCAGTCGATCGCCGATTGCCTGCGCCAAATTTTCAACAAGGCGTCGGAGCTCGAGCAAGAGATCCTGCGGGGACTGGTTGCCAAGTGCATCCTCAGCTACCGGGAAACCAAGGTCGCGGGTCTCTTCAGAACACAGAGACTGGTCGTCGCCGATCCTCGCCCTCTGGCCGCTCTGCGGGACGATATGCGGGCCGTGTTGATGGGGAATCAGATCCCGGACATCAGAGAAGCCGTGCTCGTTAGTTTGCTTAACACGTGCGGGCTGTTTGCCGGCATCCTGGCTGAGGACGAAATCGACCAGTGCCGGTCGAGAATTTCGCAGCTCTCACAGCTCGATCTCATCGGGCAGACGCTCGCGCGCCTGATTCACGAGATCAGGAAGTTCGCGATGTTGGAGCCGTTTATGTGATTTTCCCCTGGGAGTGCAGGCGTCTCGCCTGCGCTGGGGTAAGGGGCGTCCCCGCCCCGTTCGTCCTTTGCAGGATGGATTGCGCCCGCGGCACGGCCGGGGCGGGGACGCCCCGGCCCCCAGCGCAGGCGGGACGCCTGCACTCCCAGGGGGACGGTCTTAAATAACCCGCGGTTTCATACGGGGTGCAAGCGCCTGACTGGGAAGTTCACGAGGTGCTTTTCGCCTGCCGCTTGCGGCGCTCGACGCGAGCCGTAATTGAAAGCGAGTTTCGGCCCGGTAGGTGCGCCAGTAACCAGGCTGTGGCGACGACTGCCGAGCCGAGCGCGAAGACCTGCGCCATACTCAAGCCGCCGATCAGATGCGAGCCGTCCGGGTGGATGCGGACGAACTCGATGGCAAATCGAAACAGGGAGTACCCCAGAACGCCGGTGAAGAAGACAACACCGGGGCGCCGGTTTCTTCGGGCTAGCACCAGCAGGATAAGGCCGAACGCCAGAGCGAACGCTGCCTCGCAAAGCTGCGTCGGGTGAACCGGCAGAGACAAGGAACCGCTTTGGCTGATCAGTCCTCGCTCCACCTGGTCCGCGAAGACCGGGGTCCCGGCACTGAAACGGACGGCCCAGGGACCGTCGCAGACGGTGCCGCCGCAACAGCCCACCATGAAACATTTGATCCGACCCAGCACCAGGGCAAACGCCGCGCCGGGCGTCACGCAGTCAAAAAGTTGGAGCACGGGGAATGGCTTGATCAGAGCCACTGTGAACCAGAAGGAAATAACGGCGAAGAACGAGCCGTACAGTGAATACCCGGGCTCGGCCCACGCGGCGGCGGCGAACGGGCGGCCCTGCTCCAGGACATAGAAGAGCTTGCCGCCCAACAGAATCAGAGGCGCCGCCCAGGCCATCAGCAGGAAGGCCTTTCCCACCTCCCGCCCTTTCCATTTCCATAGCGCCAGGGAGATCGACAAGCCGCCGATCAGGCCAATGCCAGGAAGGAGTGTCGAAAACAACATGGAAGCATCCCACCCCACCGGATTTTAGTCCCAGGACTGAAACGTCTTTTCGTCCGTCCTGACCAGCTTCCCGGTCGGATCTGTCTGTTTCAGCCTGAAGACAACGATATTCCTGTCATCCCCCTCCTGGTTCGGCCATTCCACAAACTGGTAGCTATTGACCCCGGGCTTGACTTCCTTCTCGCCGAAGGCCTGGGTCTTTGTTTCCGGGGGAGTCTTGCGACCCACCTCGTACTTGCAGTATCCGTCGTAAGAGTATTTCCACCCCACAAACGGAGTTATGACAAAGACCCGAAATTTTCGTCCTGCTGAAGATCTCTCCGACGATTCAGCATACATGCTCGCCATCCCACCAAAAAGCGGAAGATAAGCGCGCCTGCCTATTACCGCTTCCTGGCCGGCCACCGATTTCCAGACAGGATCGGCGAACGAAGCCTTAACCCCAAGTTGGCTGTTACGGCTGGCCGCGGTGTTCCACACCTCGTTGGGCCCAAAGAGGGATGCGTCCGAACTGCACTCGATAGAAACAGTCGTCACGTCGGAATCGCCCGAAGGGGAACAGGACGCAGCTGCCAAAACTTCCGGACGACTCTCAACCGTCCAGGCTTTGGCGTCAAGCGTCTTATCCTCGTCCGCCCAGTACAAAGTGGCTTTGACGGTTCCCTTCTTCCCGGGTTCCATCAGGAAGACCTCGGTATCGAACTCAATGTAGTACCTCCAGATCGCATCCCAGGCGCTACACCCCAGGTTCCCGAGTATCAGCCACGCGGCAACAAGCACCAGGGGAACCCCGGTCAGCAGACCCGAGGCAAGAGGTGTTTTTCCATGCTTCATGTAATTTCGCATCATCGTGTCCTCTGACTGGTTAGGGAAGAGTCGTCAAAGCCCGCTCGACCGTCAGTCCGGTTCCTGCGCCGAAGAAGTCAGACGGCAGCGAAACGGACTGGCCGGCCCAGGATACCGGCACCGAGGCTGTAACCGGCGCCAGGTTCAGATCCGTAAGAGCAAGCTCAAGCAGCCACGGCAACCCATTGACTATCGGAGTTCCCGATGGCTTGACCTGCTTGACTGTTACCACCAGCGCGGCTTCAGCAGTCGGCGCAGCCTTCGTCAGTTCCATCGTCCAGACCGGGTCTGTTTCGTACTCCTCCGGCAGCACGAGCTTGATCGCGTTCGTAGCGATCGACTCCACCTTCACGTCATACGTGGTCGAGCTTGACGAACTGGCCCCCCCGCTTATCTTCATCCTCCCGACCTTCGCGCCTGCGGTCAGCCCCTCCGCTTTCCAGGCCCCATTGAATAACCTGAGTTCAAACCAACTGAGACCCAGTTGTCGGGCCGGCTGGCTGACCTTGCAGGAGAACACCAGGTCTCCGCTGGACAATTTCAACGGCGTGAACTCGACAAGCGGACTGAAAAGCGTCCGTCCTTCGATGGAGTTGGCCGCGGTTGCCCCATTGAAGACCTTGATAGGCCCGTCGACGGCATTGCCCGGCACGAAGACTTTGAGCGAATCGGGTGCGATCTCTCCCGTCCAAGCCCACGAATCCTTCCCATCCGCTCCCCGGAAATAGACCTGAGGGTTTTGCCCCCAGTCACTTCCTGAGAGGACAAGCCGGTTGCCCGGGGAGAAGAACACAGGCTTCTGGCCTGTGACCGAAGGCGCACCCGCCGCCGGGGCCGTGAAGGCCTGCGGCTGATTGCTGACCCTCACTATCCTCACGTCGTCCTCGAACGTTTTTGCAGACGCGGAAACGTAAGTCGTCTTGATCTGGACGCTTCCGGCCGTGGTAGGAGTCTTGATCAGTCCCGGCCTCAAAGTCAGGTCCAATTCCAGCTCAAGCCCGGTGTTCCAGTCGGCGTTCGGCGCATCGGTCGGGCCCAACTCCAAGGTGAGACCGGACGCGGGCTGGCCGCTCATACGACCTGAAAGGATAACTCCTCCTGTCTTCACCTGGGGACCGGAGGCCGCGATATCGAACTTGACGCTCCCCATCTCGGTAGCAATCAACTTCGCGATCCCGCCCTGAAAGTTGCTCGTGGCGAGGGTCAGGAGGTAAGTCCCGTATCCGATGTCGTCGCCGGGCTTAATCCCCGTCGTGTCAAGCCCCAGGGCCGGGGCTTCAATCTTCAGGGTGTTGAAAGCCAGGTCGACAGCGGGCAGGCCGATCCGCCATCTTACCGCCGGGGCCGTCCCGGCGAGAGTCTGCGGGAACTCGAGCGACGAGATCGGGGCAAAGCCATGGGCCGAATCCAAAGTCGGTATTGAAGTGGTCAGAGCGCCGCACTGCCGCAATACGAGCATCGCGGTGCCCGCCGAGGCACTCAGTCGAAGACGGCCCTGGAATGACGCGATGCCAGGCACGTCCGCGAACAATTCGTCAACGAAAAGGGCCTGATGATTGGAGGGGTTCAAGGTAATCTTCTTCTGGCTGATCTGCACTCCCTTGGTATCGAGCAGAAAGACATTCACGGTCCCCGCCGAGGTAGCCGTCTCCGAGGCATAGACCAGCGCCATTCCCGTCCGCACTTTCCCTTGGGACGTGACAGGGCTGTTGGGCGATGCAAGTGACCAGCCGGGAGCAACCCCGACTTCGGCGACGAGCGGGCCGGGCTGGTTGAAAATGTGGTACATCGCGGCTCCCGAAAGGGGTTGGTCCATCGTGACTTTCGCCCAGCCGGCCGCCAGCGCACCGGTACCGTCCGTCATTAAGCGCCTGACCGCGCCGGGGCTCAGCGAAAGGGCAAAGGATGACTTGGTCTGCCCCCCGATCGTCACCGTCAAAGGTGTCCCATCGGATTTCAGGAAGTCGACGGTCACCTGAGCCGGCTTACTGGTGTTGTTGAAAAGCAGGATAGAGGTCAGGCACTTGATTCCGGTTACCTGGCCGTTCGCGATCTGAGGGAAGACGAGCCGCGTCCGGGCTTCACCCAGCTTCGGGTCAAGGACCATGGGGACGGAAGTCATAATCGACCCCACCGTCCGCAGGGTGATGCCGCCGAAAAGACGATCGGCGGTGATAACCAGGGACCCCTCGTACTCCTGGATGCCAGCCACAGTATTGAACAATTCCGAGATGAAACGGGCCCGGTGGCCGCGAGGCGGGAGAGTGAAATCGGCCGAAGCCACCCTGACCCCGTCTGTACTGAACAGCTCAAGGTGAAGGG
Source organism: Acidobacteriota bacterium (assembly GCA_003819755.1). Lineage (GTDB taxonomy): Bacteria > Acidobacteriota > UBA6911 > RPQK01 > RPQK01 > RPQK01. The sequence goes on from RPQK01000166.1 coordinate 4,949, forward strand.
TCAACGGCGCCGAAGCGTCCGGATTGACCAGGGCCACCCCGGTGTCTGCGTCCCCTTTCGTGTCTGCGAAGAGGGTGAACTTCTTGGCGAAGAGCGATTCATCGACCCCCACATCCGCAAAAATTTCGCCGGCTGGGTTTTTGATCGAGAAACTGCAGGTTCCGGTCAGTGGCTGGTCCGAACTGAAGATGGCCCAACCGACCTTCAGTTGGCCGGTTCCCGCCGTCGCCAGCGTCTTGGTCTCACCATGCGCGAGCCTGAAGGCAAAACTCGAAGCCGCAACCCCGTCGATCATCACGGTCATCGGCAGGCTGTCGTCATCATAGAAGTTCAGAGTTCCGGTGGTCGCATAGCCGGAGTCGTTGACGATGGTAAAGCTGGTCTGCATGAAACGGTTCTGAAAACCGATCAGGCCGTCCGCCACCTGGGCGAAGACCAGGCGTCCGCCGGTGTTCGAGGCCGAATAGCCAGCCGGAACCGGGATGGCCAGGGGGCGGCTGGGCGAGGACAGAAGCTGTTCGCGCAGCTCCGAAACAACATCTTCGCGTTCAGCTAAGAAACGGGTGAGATTGAACGGCACGCCGGTGCTTCCGATAAGACTCTCGAGCTGCCGTTTCTCGGGTGAAACCGACCTGTATCCGACAATCACCAGACCGATGGGAATGACAAGAAGAAAAAGCCAAGGGCGAAAGCCGACATTTGAGAAGCGGACATTGGAGAAGATTCTCTTCGCCGTGACCATTAACGTCTCCTTCCACGAACAGTGTTCAAGCCTTCTGCACTGGGATATCCAAACGCCGTGCAAGGTATAACTTACTGCCGGAAACCCCGGTGAGCGATAGCGCCAAGTTGCGACTTTCGTGTTTGTCGTAGCGAATTGAAGCGACTTCCAGCCGGAAGGGGCATAAGCGGTGGGAGCGCGAACCAAGCGACGGACCTCTGGAGCGGGCAGAAGTCAAGGCGGTTAGCCCTCCCGGCGTCGTATGCCCAGTTCTCGATGGTGCTGGTGAAGTGACGAGGTGACAGGGTGACGGGGGCTCTTGACGGGGCGAGTACCATAGTGAACGTGTCGGGAATAACAGTTGCCGGCAACTTGACCAGCCTCTTTGTTGCAGCCTGGTTGGCCTTCTGCCTCCCGGCGTGGCCTGCCCCGGGGGAAGGTCAAAACCTGATTCCAAATCCGTCCGTTGAAAATGCCGCCAACGACCCAAAGCTGCCACTGGGCTGGGAAAAGGGGGGCTGGGGCGAAAATTCAGTCACTTTCAACTACCGTACGGGCAACGCGCAGGACGGGCGACGCAGCCTCTACGTCGGCATCAGCAGCTACGCGAGCGGCGATGCCAAGTGGTACTTCGAGCCGGTCAGGGTCCAGCCGAATCAGCGTTACGTTTACCGCGACTACTACCGCAGCAACGTTCCCAGCCAGATCGGTTTGCAGATTGAGGATACCTCGGGCAATCTGACCCACCTGTTCCTGTCCCAGGTGCCTAAGAGTCCACGCTGGGCCGAAACGACCTGCTACTTCACGACGCCAGCGCGGGCCAGCAGAATACGCATCTTTCATGTGATCAGCGCAGTCGGCTTCCTCGAAACCGACAACTTCATTCTGAAAACGGCCGAGGCGGCCGAGCTGACCGGCGGCGTGCCCAACGCTTCCCTCGAACAGGCGCTCGACGGGACCGATGCCCCGGCCGGTTGGCAGACCGGTAATTGGGGGACTAATTCAGCCGTATTCACGTGGCTGAAGACCGGTCACACCGGCAATCGCTCGGTCAAAAGCGAAATCACCAGCCATACCGACGGTGATGCGAAATGGTACTTCGACCCCCAGCCAGTCAGCGGTGGTCAGCCTTACCGTTTCACTGACTGGTACCGGTCGAATGTGCTCTCGCAGGTCGCGGTCATGGTCATCATGCAGGACGGGAGCGCGCAATACCTAGGCCTGCCTCCTGCCGAGCCGACGCGCAACTGGTCACGCTACTCGGCAAAATTCAAGGTGCCGGCGGGGGCCGTCCGGGCTTCCGTATTCCACCTGGTCAACAGAGCGGGTTACGTCACCACGGATGACTACGGCTTCGTTTCCGCACCCACGATCGGCTTCCGCCGAGGCCTGGTGTCCCCGACCTTTGACGATTCCTGGAAGTCCGTGCGGGAAGAGGCGCTGCCTCTCTTGCAGCGGTACGACGCAACCTCGACTCAGTACGTGCTGACCGGAGAGATCGGCGTTGATCCAGAGTACATGGCCTTGGCCGATTTGCGTTATCTCGCAGACGCAGGCCATCAAATCGCTTCTCACAGTGTCCAACATCTGGATTTGACGACCCTCCGCTCTACTGCAATGAACCGCGAGCTTCGAAACTCGAAGACTTTCCTCGAAAAGAACGGCTTCCGGCCGGTTCTCGACTGGGCCTCTCCCTACGGCGAAAGCAACACGAAGAGCACGGCCGCGGTGCGGAAGTACTACCGCTCTCAGCGATCAACCCAAGTGGGGTTCAACAGCAAGGACGACTTCGATATCTACGCCTTGAAGGTGCAGAACATCACTATCTCCACGACACTCGCCGAGCTGCAGAGCTGGGTTGAGCAAGCCGCGCGTGAAAAAACCTGGCTGATCCTCGTTTACCACGAAATAAATAACAAAAAGAGCGAGTACAGTACCACCCCCGCTCAGCTGGAGTCACATCTTCAAGCCATCAAGAACGCCCGGCTGCCGATTGTGACCGTCGATCAGGCGTTGGCTGAGATCGTGCCGCAGTTGTAGCGTTCGCGACCAGGGATCTCAAAGACCTCGCAGCGACGTCCTTGGGGTCCTCAAGGTCCTTGGGTCCTTGGGTCCTTGGGGTCCCTGAGGTCCTTTCCTGCCCTCTTCCCCGCCAATTTGATGTTGACCGCGATTTAAAGAAATACTGTTGACGAAGACTTAATTTTTCTATCAACCCTTTGTCTCCATCCGATGAAAGGAGGAGTCGTGACCGAGAAAACCGCTAAGTGGATTTTCTGGGGAGGTACTTCTGTTTCACTCCTGCTTTTCCTCGCACTCACGGTCGATACTCATCGCCAGTTTGCGGCTTTGACGCACGCCGACAAACTAAGCGATCAGGTCGTGAGCGGAAAGCGTGCCTTTGAAAAGCATAACTGCAACGACTGCCACACCGTCCTTGGCTTCGGGGCCTATTACGCGCCCGATTTGACACGCGCCTATACGCGCCTCGGAGAAGCCTCAATTCAAAGGCGGCTGGAGAGTCCGGAAATCGCCTTCGTCGATTCTTACCGGAAAATGCCGCACCAGAAGCTTTCCGAGCAGGAGGTTAAGGACATCGTGGCCTATCTGGCCTGGATCTCGCAGATCGAGAATCAGGACTGGCCGCCCCAGCACTCGGAGAAGCGGTGGAAACGGTCCACGGCACGGATGCTGGCGGCGGCCCGGGTTTCACCGGGAGCCGCCGTAATCGAACAGGAGCAGTGCCTCGCCTGTCACAACCTGGGTGCGACGGGCGGAAACCAGGCGATTCGCTTTGAGTGGATTGCCAAGCGCCGAGACTCTCGCTGGATCGCCGATTTCCTGGAAGATCCCGAGAAACACGCGCCGGGCTGCGGCATGCCGGCTTACCCGCATTTATCGCTGGCGCAACGGGAGTCGGTGGGTGAATTCATAGCGGCCCTCTCAGCACCGAGTGGGAGGTGAACCATGCTCTATAAAACACAGCGCATCGCTTACCCGTATTTCGTTGTTGCCCTCCTGCTGTTTGTTCTGCAGGTTATCGTCGGGTTATGGCTGGCAACGAACTACTTTGCGACTATTCCACAATCCGTGGTCGATGTCTTCCCCTTCTCGACTGCCCGGGCCATCCACACCAACCTGCTGGTTCTCTGGCTGCTGCTCGGATTCATGGGCGCCACCTTCTACCTGATTCCGGAGGAAACACAACGCGAGCTCGAATGGCCCAGGCTGGCGATCGCTCAGCTGGTGCTCCTGGCCGGAACCGGAGTTGCGGCCGTCGTCGGTTTCTTGTTCGGTTGGACTCAAGGCCGCCCTTTGCTGGAGATTCCCCGGCCTCTCGACTTGCTGGTCGTAGTCGGCGCCCTGATGTTCCTGGCAAACGTCGGGGTCACGATCATCAAGGCCCGCCAGTGGACAGTCACCCAAGGGTCGCTTCTGGGCGGCCTGACTTTTCTGGCCCTGCTTTATCTTATCGGTATCCCCTTCTACAACAACCTCGCCGTCGACTGGTATTACTGGTGGTGGGTGATCCATCTTTGGGTGGAAGGCGCCTGGGAGTTGATCGCCGCGGCGTTGACGGCATTCCTCCTGATGAAGATGACCGGCGTCGAACGGGGCGTCGTGGAGAAATGGCTTTACGTCGAATTGGGCCTCTTCCTTCTCACCGGCATCGCCGGCACGGGACATCATTATTACTGGCTGGGCGCTCCCCGCTACTGGCTCTGGGTCGGCGGAATTTTCTCGGCCCTGGAACCGTTCCCTATCCTGTTAATGGTCGTTGACACCTACCGGCACACCAAGGAAAGGGCTCGCCCGCTTCGCCCGAGTCTCACCTGGCTTTACCTGCTCGGAGGCGTCGTGCTGCATTTTGTCGGCGCGGGCCTGTTCGGGTTCGCCCACACCCTTCCGCAGATCAACTACTACACGCATGGCAGCCAGGTAACGGTATCCCACGGGCATCTGGCCTTCTTCGGTGCTTACGTGCTGCTGAACCTGACGTTCTTCTATTTCGCGATGCCGCACCTGAGGGGATTTCCGGGGGGGACATACGACGAAAAAGCGGGCCATTGGGGGTTCTGGCTGACCTCGCTTGGAGTCCTGGGAATGAGCCTGTCCTTCGCCGTAGCCGGTGTGCTTCAGACGTACCTGGAAAGGGTTCAAGGGCAGGATTTCATGATCGCCCAGCGGCCGATCCGTTTTTGGATGTTCGTCGCCTTTCTGCACGGCCTCGCCGTCGTGGCCGGCGTGGCGGTTATCGTGTGGCACCTGCTGACGCTTAAACCTGGAGCCGAGGTCAGGGAGCCGGCCAAGCCGGCACCTGAGAAGGTCGCGGCGCAGCCGGTGTAGGCGGCCGACTCGAGGCGCCTTAAGGACCCGAAAAACCGGAAGGACGGTGCTCATACCTGTCCTTCGGGTCCTTCGGGTCCTTCAGATCCTTTTGGCCCCCCAGCCCTTTAACTGCGCATCTTCTTGTAGTTCGCCAGGCACTTCTCGACCGTTTCGAGCGGCGGATAGGCGCTGCCTTCCTGTTCGATCAGGTAGGCCTGAACTCCGCCTACGCGTTCGGCCGCCTCGAAGATCTTCTGCCAGGGCGAGACGCCCTCACCGAACAGCACCCGGTAGCCCTTGCCTGCTTCCGGTGAGTAATCCTTGCAGTGAACCGAAACAATGCGGCCCGGATTCTGCTCGATCCACTTCACCGGATCCTGCCCCACTTCGACGCAGGTACCGACATCCAGCTGCAGGACAACGTCAGGGCCCGTGTTCTTCGCGAGAACGTTCATGGGCAGGTCGCCTTCGACCGGCTGAAATTCTGCCTGGTGGTTATGAAAACCCACCCGAAGACCGGCCGCTTTGGCCTTTTCGGCCGCCTGGTTGAGCTGCTCCGCGACCTTCTGCCAGCCGCTTAAACCATTCACACGGCCCGCACTCGCCATCACGATGATCTTGCTCCCAATGATGGTGTTCAGTTCGATCGCCTTGCCGATGTTCTCCGGCGTGAAGGAGTTGCCCCCGTTATGAGTGGAGAAACAGACGATTCCGAGGTCGTCCATCAGCTTACGGACTTCCCTGGCTTGCTCCGTCGTCCATCCAAAGTAAGGGGAGAAGAACTCCACACCGTCATAGCCCACTTTGGCCACTGCCCGAACCGTTCCCATCAGGTCCTTTCCCAACTCCTCCCTTACCGAGAACAGCTCCAGGCCGACCGGAATCTTGCTTTTGGCTGCCAACGCCTGCACTACCAGCGGAGAGGCGGCCATCGAAACCAGAAACGAGCGTCGCGAAAGATTGTTCCTCATGGCAGGTCACGATATCACAGGGGAAAGCAGGGGCAAAAGTGCGGGGGGGTGACAGGGCAGGGTAAATTTGTTCTAGTCGAATGGCCGGCAATCAGGCGGTCGTCGGGGTTTCCCAACGGCGCGAAGCGCTTTGGAGTGC
>RPQK01000167.1 GCA_003819755.1 Acidobacteriota bacterium
ACCGATTCGCCCTGGGTTGCTGCGGGCCCGGCTTTCCAGGTGGTTCGAGGCCTCTTGTTCGCTCTCGTGCTTTATCCGTTGGCCGGGGAGCTCCTCCGGCGTAGGAATGGAGCACTGATCCTGTGGGGCTTGTTCGTAGGCCTCGCGATCCTGGGCACCTGCGGGCCTTCGCCAGGATCATTCGAAGGAATGCTCTACACCAGGCTGCCAATCGGCATGCACCTTTATGGTCTTCCCGAAGTAGTGCTGCAGACGTTGCTGTTCTCAGCCGGCCTGGTCTGGTGGTGTCACGAACCGGCCCGCTGGAAGAATGTCGTGGCGGGCATTGCGGTGGGACTTGTTGTGCTGATGAGCCTGGGCGGGGTAGCAGCGGCGCTGGCGAATTGACAATCGAACCGTTCACCGTTCACCGTTCACCGTTGAAACGCTTTTTAACGGTGAACGGAGAACGGTGAACGCTGAACGGTGGTGCGCCTACTCGTACCTCAAGCACTCGATCGGGTCGAGGTTCGACGCCTGAACGGCCGGGTATATCCCGAACACGAGCCCGACCGCCGAGCTCACGCCGAAGGAAAGGACGATCGAGGCCACGGTGATAATCGTGCTCCAGCCGGAGTAGACGGCCACCAGCCGTGATATCCCGTAGCCCAGGCCGACCCCGATGATTCCACCCGAAAGGCTGATGGCGATGGCTTCGGTCATGAACTGAACGCGGATATCCAGTCTCCTGGCTCCCAGGGCTCGCCGGAGGCCGATCTCGTTGGTCCGCTCCAGAACGGACGCCAACATGATGTTCATGATGCCAATCCCGCCGACGAGCAGCGAGATGCTCGCAATGGCACCCATGACGATGTTGAAGATGCCCTGCGTCCGCTGATTCTGTTCGAGCAGTTTCTCCGGCACCACGATCGAGTAGTCGTCCACGTAGCGGTGCATGGCCGACATCAGGTTGTTGACCGTCGAGGCCTGCTCCTTCAGATCGGCCTGTAGGTGGGTCTCCACGATGACTTCGTTGAGCTCGTTTTCGACCGTATCCCCTTCGAACTTCTTAATGGCGGTTGTTATCGGGATGTATATGTCGTTATTGGGGTTCTGAATTTTCACACCCTCGAACTCGGACTTCTCGACGTTCGCGTCCGCCAGTACTCCGATGACGGTAAGCCACTGGTCATTGACCTTCACCTGGCGACCGAGCACGTGGCCAAAACCGAACAGCTTCTGTTTGGCCGCAATTCCGAGCACGCAGACCTGGGCATTCGACTGTTCATCGGCCGGGAAGAAGAACGAGCCCTGCAGCAGTCTCAGGTTCTGAATGGCCGGATAGGTGCTGCTGACCCCGAGAACCCGGCTGTCGGCGCGGCTGGTCTCCGAAACCACCTGGAAGGTCTTGACGACCCGCTTCGCGGATATCAACGGCTTGGGCTTCAGGACGGCCTGAAGGGCTTCGACGTCGCGAAGGTTAACCCCCAGAGACTCTGTCCGGATTTGCCGCAACTCCTCGGGCTTGAAATCCTTGGCCTGGATGATGATGTTGCGGATGCCGAAGCTCTCGATGATTCGCAGGCTCTCTTTCTCGGCGCCGGCGCCGATGGACAGCATCGCCACCACCGCGCCGACCCCGAAGATCATTCCCAGCATCGTCAGGAACGAGCGCAGCTTGTGTCTGGTAAGGTCGCTGACGGCGACCGTTGCACTTTCGAGTGTGACCATAAGTCCAAGATCTCCAACTGACTAACGACCGCGTATCTCAATCCGCATACCGGGTCCAGGCCCGCCGCGTCTCCCCGCGTTCGCTCCACCTTTGCTGAAATCGGGCAGGGTCAGCTTGCGGGTTTCAAACGGATTGCGTAAGGCGACGACGTCACCATTGTTGACACCGTTCAGGACGACCGCCTGCCCGTGGGTACTCAGGCCGGTCTCCACCGTTCTGGCCAAAAAGTCCGATCCTTTCTGCACGTAAACGAGATTGTTCTTGTCTTTCGCCGTGACGGCGCTGGCCGGAACCACAAAGCACTTGTCGTACTTGGCGAGAACCACTTCGCCTTTCAGCGCCATCCCGGGGCGGATCCTCTTCAGGTCAATGCCCGCGTCCAGAATCTCCACATCGCAGGAGAAGTACTTAAGTGGCGAGTTTCGCTCAAGGGCCTGCGCCAATGTAGAGGCGCTGCGGATCTTGCCGTGGAACTCCTTTTCCGGAACGGCGTCCAGGCGAATAATGACTTCCTGTCCCTTGGCCAGGTGGCCGCCATCCCGCTCGAGCACGTATACTCGTGCCTGCAGTACGGCAAGGTCGATCACCTCCACGAGGATCTGACCTCCAAAGGACTCGTCGCCGACCTGCGGATCGCGACGGCGATCCCTCCGCCACAGGATGAGGCCGGCGCTGGGGGCTTTCAGGTCAAGGGAACCCAGGGTCCTTTCGGCAACGCTCATCTCTGCCTGGGCCTGGTTCCGTTCAATGGCCAGTATCTGCTGATCAGATCGTGCGATTCGCTTCTGAGTCCGGCCTTTGCTGTTCAGAAAGGTCACTCGCTCCTTGGCGAATCCGGCATCGATCTTCGCTTCGATGATTTCCCATTTCGAGAAGATCGTCTCGTCTTCGGGGAGGACCGTCATGACGTAGTCGTACTGCATTTCCGCGTCCTGGCGGTCGAGCCCCAGGACTTTTTCATCGGTGGTCTGCTTGCCGGTTGTGATCCTGGACCGTTCCTGGTTGGCGGCCAGTGTATTCTGCTGTCTTTCCAGGTTCAGCTTGGCGTCCGTGCTGTCGAAGCGGACGACCGGATCTCCGGCTTGCACAAAGGTGCCTTCGGGGATCAGCCAGCCGACTCTTAGACTACCAGATGGGGTGTTAGGGGTCGGGACGGGCGTGCTCCCCAGTCCAACAATTTCTCCGATGGCTGGGACGGTCAGTCGAAACGGCTCGGCGATCAGCCGGGCAACCGGAACCGGATCTTCATCGGTCGCGGTGAACGCTTTGGTGACTCGGGCTCGCAGATCCTGATGGTAAACCACCGCGACGACGATACACCCCAGCAGCAGCAGGAGCCCGACCAGGCGGGCAATTCGGCCTGGCGTCACGCGAAAGGTCTTGGTGTTTGGCGAAGTCTTATTTGTCATGGCGTTGCCTCAGAGTCGGGGCTTGGTCCGTATTCTCTCATTAGCCTTTAGCCCGGACTCCACCAGGGCGGTCAGGCCGTCGTTTGTGCGAAGGCTTATCTCCCGCCAGTCCCAGGTCTCCTGCTCAGGCTTCCAGACCTGAACAAACGAGCGCCCGTCGCGTTCCTGTATGCTTGACAAAGGAATGGCCAAGGCCCCCGCGTATCGGCCGACCTGGATCTGGGCCTTCAGACTCATTCCGGGCCGTAACTGCTTGATGAATTCGGAGTCCTTGTTTATTTCGACAAAAGCCTCGGCCACCTTTTGGGGGCGGTCGAAGGTCAGCTGCTTCAGAATGGCGCTAATGCCTTTTATTGTGCCCCCGAAAGCGCGTCCTTGGAGCGCATCGACCATAATCGAGGCTTCCTGGCCCGGTTTCACCTTCCCCGCGTCTACCTCGTCGACATAAAGCTTGGCGCGGATGGTGTTCAGGTCGGGGATTTCGAGGACGGTGTCCAGCGCAAAGACATTACTGCCAATCTGTCGTGCTTCGTTGTTCCAATCACGCTTGTAGATCACGACGCCCGAAACCGGGGAGCGAACCGTCAACTTCTCCATCGCATCCAGCAGGCTATCGAGACGGCTCCGGTAGTGAGCTTCGTTGCTCCGCGAAATCTGCAGGTCCAGCTGGCCGCCCTCTTCAAAGTGCTTCAATTTCGCTTCGAGGAACTCCAGTTTTTTCTTGGCTGCGTCGCGCCGGATTCGGGTCTCCTCCACCGTCATCGCGCTTTCCAGCTCGACCTGGTACATGAGTTTGTTTTCGAGTTTCCCGTAATCGGCCCTTGCCTCCTCGACTGAGAGCCTTAACTCCCTCAGCTGGATATCGAAATCCGACCGCTTTTTCTGGTATTCCTCTTGTACGCGCTGCAGGTTGGCGGTTTGCTCGCGCATCCTTCGGCTCACATCAGAGGTGTCGAACTCAACAAGAAAATCGCCTTCAGAAACCTCGGTTCCTTCGTCGACCATCCGGGCCAGCCGGAAACGAGGTTCGTGTCTGATCTGCGGCGGACCGATGCTCACGCTGCTCGTGGCTTCCAAAATGCCCGTAGCCGTGATGAGGACCGGGAAATCGACGCGTTCAACGGTGATCAGATCCTTCTCACTGACCGCCGCAGACGCGAGCTGAGTCCGGTAGAACGAAAAGCCGGCAACGACGACTATAGCGACTGCAACCAGTCCAACAATCAGTTTCTTGAGGTTCACTTTCAATCCTCCCAAACCCGTTGTACGGGGAGCAGGGAATCACTGGAAGAGACACCAGCGCGGACCTCGACCAGGGAATCTCCCAGGGCGCCCACTTCAACCGTCTGCTTGGCCGGTTCTGTTTTCTCCGTCTTCTTCAAAACGTAATATCGACCTTGCGCGTCAACACCCAAGAATTCCCTGGGGATAGTTGTGGTGCCGCTGGCCAGCTTCATCCCCACCGCGACGCGAACCGTCATGCCGGGCTTCATGAGAACCGTGTCGACCTTGTCGGGTTGAATCACGGCTCTGAAAACCTTGTGTTGGGAAGCAAACCCTTTGCGGCTGGCGACGCTGGTGAGCGAGACAATAGCGCCTCCGTATTGACTCCCCGGTACCGCATCGAGGGAAAAACTGCACCTCATTCCCTTTGAAAAGAAACTAAGTTCGGTGTCGTAGACGAATCCGACGACCTGCATACTTGAGAGGTCGGGCAATTCGACCACGGGCATTCCCGGGAACAGATTGTCCCCCACCTGGATCTTCCGGTTGTTGGCCCAGTTATCGCCATAGATGACGATTCCTTCCTGGGGTGCGGCAATCGTGAGGAGGCCCAGGTCGCCGTCGATCTTCTTGAGATCGATCTCGGCTTGCGCCTCGTCAATCTCCACCAAAGCCATCTGGGTGGGGCGGCTCTTCTGGAAGTTATCGAGCTGTTCTTTGGCCTTCTGAAGCGACAGCTGAGCCCTTTCGAGGTCCAACTGGTACTTCTGATAAGTATTCGCGGCCAGCAACTCGGGCGGGGTCTTGGCGTATAACTGAGCAACTTTCAGGTTCGCTTCCGCCTGTGCGACCCCGTTTAGAAAGTCGGTTTCCTGGGCGTCGAGATCGGCCTTCGTCTTCTTGATCTTCAGCTTGGCTTCGTCGAGTCTCCGTTCTGCCTCGGATTTCTGACTGGTCAAAGCGGAGGCGTCGAATTCCACCAGGCGTTCGCCCGGCTTGATCGGAGAGCCTTCAGGCGCCAGAAAGCTGACCATGCTCGCAAACGAGCTGCGAATGCTTGGGACCGAAACCTGCACCGCTCTCTCCGCCCGAAGCTCGCCGGTGACGAAAAAGTTCCTGATAACGTCACCGTGCGCCGGTTTTATTGTCTGCACTTTGGCTTCGGCCGGCCGCCTCTCGGGCGAGTCCTTGGCCGTTTTTTTCGCATCCGCCTGCTGAGCAAGCGCAACCGAGGCCAAAAGTGTTATGACCCATGCCCACCGTATGATTCGTAACATGTTGATCTCTCTGATCACCGTTTCAGATAAAGGAAAACGCCGGGGTAACTTGAACGATGTCTTCTGTTCGAAGCGCCCGCCTGCCTGGGAACTGCTACTGCGGCGGACGTTCGGTCCTTTCCGGGCCACCCGTTCGTATTCGAAGCTCGTCACCACCTTCAGCCTTCTGTGTTTTGACCCAATTGGTCCACTCTGCTTCGACCTTGTCCAGGTCTGCCCCCATGACGTCCGCCCGCTTTATGAACTCGAGGGTATCCTTCTTGTCGCGAGCCAGTGTGACCAATTCCTTGACCTTGTCGATTCCTGTCTTTTCGACGAGATAGGCGAAGAAGCTGCCGGCCTGGCCGTCAAACATCATCCGATCTTGCTGGTCCTTCGGCATGCTGCGTGGGCCGCCGCTGCGTCCCCCGCCCTGCGCTCCGCCAGGGAATCCACCCGCCGCCCCACCCGGCGCCCCCATCTGGTCGCCACCGGACGAGCCGCCCGCGGCGCCGCCGGGCGGCCGTTCCATGCGGAATACCATTTGGCCTCCGCCTCCCTCTGAACCAGGTGCGATGAAGGGTCGAGACATCGTCAGGACATCCTCCATGGGAAAGATCTCTTCGAGGTGCTGCTGCAGGAACCTGACGTTGCTCCCGCTCCCGCTCGCGTAAGAGGCAATGCCAATGTCCAGCCAGTCGGGCAATGGGCTTCGTCCCATGTCGTCCACCCGGGAGAAGCGGTATTCTTTCTCCGGGTAGAGCATGACTTGCAGGACGGCCTGCGCCATCTGGCGGGCAGCCGAACGAGCCATACCGGCCTCGAGCACGGGCTTCATCTCGACTGACCGGGCGCGCAGGCGTTCCAGGCGATCGGGGGGGATATCGCCCATTTGGGCCTTCAGGCGGGCCAACATTTCCTCGCCGCGCGCATCGGCCGTGAGGACTGTCAGCGTCCACTTGTATCCCATCTTCATCGCCCGAGGCTCGTAAACCTCGTCCTTCTGCGCCAGGGTAGAGCAGACAAAGATAGCGCCAGGAGGAAGCTCCGAGGCGGCGAGCAAAGCGGACAAGCGCTCTTTGGTCTCGGTGATCGGCTTCTCAAATGGTGCCACGGCCTGCCGGTTCGATGCGAAGAAATCAACTCCGGGCACTACCGCTTTGAAAAGCGTGAAATTCTTGAACCCGTCATCAGCCTGGGCAACAGAGCCGGATGCCGCAATCAGCAGTACCAAAAACAGACTGAGGATCGTCCCCCGCGGTGATCGAAACATGCTGTTGTCAACCCCCATTTATTGTTCCGCTACTTAGTACGTTCAGCAATGACTTGTGTTTCGCGGGAACCGGCCGGTAGCGCGAAAAGGAGTGTTAAGAGAGCGTAAAAAAGACCTCAAGGATCTCGAGGACTCCAGGGAGGTGAAGCTCGCCTGTCCTTGGGGTCCTTGGGGTCCTTGCGTCCTTTCCAGTAATTTGATGCGTCGATCAATAAGGTATATAAGTTGAGTGTCAAGTGAAACCCGCCTCAGTATTGTCGTAACCCAGGAAGGGGGAAGTATGCCTCGAATTGAATTAACAACTCTGTCGGGAGATAAGACCAGCCTGTCGGAAGCCCAGAGCACGCAGTTCGGCCAGCGATTGCGCGGCCGCCTGCTCCGGCCGGAGGACGATGACTTCAGGGAATGCCGCACTGTTTGGAACGCCATGATTGACCGCTGTCCCGGACTGATCGTGCGTGCGATGGGGACCGCGGACGTTCGTGAGGCGGTCAGCTTTGCCAGGGACAATTCGTTGCTGCTTTCAATCCGCGGTGGAGGACACAACATTGCGGGCAACGCCGTTTGCGATGGCGGCGTCATGATCGATCTCAGCGGAATGAAATCCGTCCAGGTCGATCCGGCCCGGCGTACCGCCCGGGTGGAGCCTGGAGTCACTCTCGGTGAGTTGGACCACGAGACACAGTCTTATGGGTTGGCGACCCCGACTGGTATCAATTCGACAACCGGAATCGCAGGGCTGACGCTGGGCGGCGGGTTTGGTTGGCTGACCCGCAAATACGGTCTCACGATTGATAACCTGCTTTCTGCCCAAGTGGTCACGGCTGACGGAGCGGTCCGGCGCGCCGCCGCGGATGAGAACCAGGACCTGTTTTGGGGCATCCGCGGAGGAGGAGGGAACCTGGGAGTCGTGACCTTGTTTGAGTATCAGCTTCACGCGGTCGGCCCGCAGATACTCTCGGGCTTGCTGGTCTTTCCGTTTGAGCAGGCAGAGTCCATTCTCAGGCAATACCGGGAATTCGGTAGAACTGCCCCCGAAGACCTTACTGTCTGGGTCATCCTGCGAAAAGCCCCGCCCCTTCCGTTCCTCCCGCCTGAGGTTCACGGCAAGGAAGTTGTGGTCCTGGCTGTCTGCTACGTGGGAACTCCGGAAACCGGCAGCAGGGCGATCAACCAGCTCCGCAGCTTCAGCCAAACGGTCGGCGAGGCGGTGATGCCTACTCCGTACGTGGCTTTTCAAAAAGCCTTCGATCCGCTCCTGGCACCGGGTGCCCGGAATTACTGGAAGTCGCACGATTTCACGGAAATCACCGACGGCGCTATCCGTACTGTCCTCGATTATGCCAGCCACCTGCCTTCGCCGCAGTGCGAGATCTTCTTTGGCCATGTTGCCGGCCAGATGAACCGGATTCCGACTGACGCGACGGCCTATTCTCAACGTCATGTCAAATACATGATGAACGTGCATGGACGCTGGGAGCAGGCCGCCAGTGACACCGAGTGCATGGGCTGGTGCCGGCAGCTGTTCCAGGCGATGGCGCCCCATGCGACCGGAAGCGTCTATGTGAATTTCATGAGTGAGGACGAGCTCGACCGGGTGCCGGCCGCGTACGGTCCGAACTATCAACGGCTGGTCCAGTTAAAGGACAAATATGACCCGGGGAACCTCTTCCGGCTGAACCAGAACGTGAAGCCCAGCCGTGAAAGGGAAATGACGCAGACGGCCAGGGAGTTTTGAAAGACTTAAAAGGACCTCAAGGACCTCAAGGACCTCAAGGACAGACGAGTGAGTTCGATTGTCCTTCAGGTCCTTGAGGTCCTTGAGGTCCTCTTAGTCTACCTCTCCAGGATGATCCGCAGAATCCTGCGCAAGGGCTCCGCTGCACCCCAGAGAAGCTGGTCACCGACCGTGAAGGCGGTGCAGTACTCGGGCCCGAGGTTCATTTTCCGAAGGCGGCCGACGGCGACCGTCAGATCGCCCGAAATGGCTGTGGGAGTCAGGTCTCTGATCGTGGCCTCGCGGGTGTTCGGGACCAGCTTTACCCACTCGTGCGCTTCCCCGATCATGCTACTCAGCTCGTCGACCGGGATATCCCGGCGTAGCTTGATCGTCACGGCCTGGCTGTGACAGCGCATGGCGCCAACCCGGACACATATGCCGTCGACGGGGATCGGCGAAGCAGTCTCGAGGATCTTGTTGGTTTCGGCGTGACCTTTCCATTCCTCGCGCGTTTGACCGTTATCCAACGGCCTGTCGATCCAAGGAATCAGACTGGCCGCGAGCGGTACGCCGAAGTTGTCCACGGGAAGGGTGTTGTCGCGTAGTTTGCGGGTGATTGCGGCATCGAGCTCCAAGGCCGTGGATGATGGATTGGCAAAGACCGGCGCAGCCGCCTGGGCCAACCCCACCATCTGACTCATCAGCTCAGTCATGTTCTTTGCCCCGGCACCGGAGGCGGCTTGGTACGTCATGGACGTCAGCCACTCCACGACTCCCGCCTGGAACAGCCCGGAAAGCCCCATGAGCATCAGGCTGACCGTGCAGTTGCCGCCGACGTAGGTCTTAACGCCGGCCGACAGACCACGGTCGATGACATGCCGATTCACGGGATCGAGAACAATTATGCTGTCGTCCCGCATTCGCAGCGTAGAAGCGGCGTCAATCCAATAGCCCTTCCAGCCCGATTTTCGCAGGGAGTCATACACCTTCATGGTGTAATCGCCGCCCTGGCACGTCACGATTATATCCATGCATGAAAGCAGCGAGTCGCTAAGCGCATCCGCCAGAGGGGGGAGATCGAATCCGAGATCCGGTCCCTGGCTGCCTACCTGGGAAGTCGAGAAAAACAGCGGTTCGAAACCTTTGAAGTCGTCCTCGGCGCGCATCCGCTCCATGAGAACCGAACCCACCATTCCTCGCCATCCGACAAAGCCGACCCTCAACATAGTTTTTTCTTGCCTGTCCCTTCTGGAAAAATCAGCGGACCATCATAACCCAGGATTCGCGATTGATGATCAACGATCATCGATAGTCAATTCCGACGAAGCTGGACAACAGTCTCCACGTGCGGGGTCTGGGGGAACATGTCGACCGGCTGAACCTGCGCCGCCCGAAAGCCGATTCGTGCCAGGACCTGGAGGTCGCGCGCCAGTGTTTCGGGGCTACAAGACACATAGATGATGGAGCGCGGTTCCAGTTGCGCCGCTTGTTTCAGAACCTCAACCGCGGCCCCGCTTCGAGGGGGGTTAAGGGTTACGACTGCGGGCATTTCCCGCTTTCCCAGGACTTTTCCAAGATGGGCCGCATCCGCCACCCTGAACCGGCAGTTCTCCAGGGAGTTGAGCCCGGCATTTCTCTTCGCGTCCCTTACTGCTTCTGCCGAAGCTTCGACTCCCAGGGCCATCCCTGCGTCCCGCGCCAGGCTCATCGTTATTCCCCCAACCCCGCAGTAGAGATCCAAGGCCGAGTCCGACGGCTTCAATTCGGCCCATCTCCGCACCAGTGCGTAGATCCAGGCGGCCTGACCATGGTGGGCTTGAAAAAAGGAAACGGGGGACAAAAGAATGCGGTCGGGGCCGATCCGGTCGAGGAGATCGGGATACCCCCAAACGAGTTTCGTTTCTGGTCCAAACACCTGTGATGTTGGTCCGGTGTTTAGGTTCTTGTGGACGGAAACGACGGCAGGAACGCGGCGGTTGACGCCTTTGCTGAGCGTTTTTACCAGGCGATCATCGTCCTCCCGAAGAACAAAAGTAACCATCGACTTGCCGAATGCCGGGCTGACGCGAATCACCGCGTGCCGGAGTCGCGTCGCCGACTTCTTGAAAGGCTCCCCTCGCCTGACGATCCGCTGCAACTCCTCCTTGATCGCCATTGCGACGCCGTTTACCAGCGGATGGTGAGCAGGGCAATCGGTCGTATCGATCACCTCGTGGCTTCCGGTTCTAAAGAGCCCGACAATGACCTTCTCGCCGATAGTTCTGACTGAGAGCTTGGCGGTCGCCCGGTAACCAAGCGGGGGGTCGGCGGGCTGGACCGGAAGGATCGAAGCCCGCTGCAGGTGAGGTTCCAGAAAAGAACGGACCTGCTCTTCCTTCAGTTTCAGTTGAGCCTCGTAGTCGAGGTGAATGAGCGGGCACCCGGTGCATTCCCGTGACTGTGAGCAGCTCCCTGCTTTGATTTCCACGTTGGGCACATCTTAGCGCAGGAAGAGGGGTGAAGGGGCGGAGGGG
>RPQK01000168.1 GCA_003819755.1 Acidobacteriota bacterium
GCGCGGACGGGGCGGGACGCCCCTTGCCCCAGTGCAGGCGGGACGCCTGCGCTCCCAGGGGACGCCCCCACTCTCGCTTCTTATTTGAGCGCTTATGCCCCGTGGGGGTCGAAACCCGTATTCGTTGGGCCGACTCCCAGTTCTTCTCGGGTCCCCACCAAGGTCCCACCCCCAGTGTCAAGTGTGTCCATGAGTGAGCCGCTGAGGGGCAAAGGAGGGTGCTGCTTTCCTTCGCCCCTCGCTGCGAGAAGCGTTCAGGAGGGCTCTGTCGGACCTCCGCCCATACCGCCGTCCCGGTCTCGAGATGTGTATAAAGTGCAGCTTCTGCCGCCGCACTCCATATGAAGTCCCGCTCCGGCGCAAGATAGGCGCATGGTTCAGGGTGTGACCAACGCATCGTTCGCGGAACATTGACCAACTCCGGTTAAATGGATACCCCAGTACCTCTCGCTTGAGGATCACCCCAGCCAACCAAGTTCGTAATCCCCGATACCTACACAAGCGTGCAGTGACAGCCGCAGTCCTTTGGCAATAATTAACGTCGATCGACATACTTGTCGATCACCCGGCAACGGAGGAGATAAATCGGATATGAAACCGATGACGATTGCGAGCTCGGTACCCACTGGCGGCCGCTTGTTGATTTTCCTGGCCTTGATCCCTTTGCTGTCTCTGGACACCCGGTCAGCCGATCTGCCCGGGAGCCAGGATCACCCGCTGATCAAGCGTTTTGGCGGTTCGGAGATTGTCGGCTACGACAGCAAACAGTTCGACGCGTTCGAGCTACAGACCTCGACGTTCCTCAGCAACGACCTGAAAACCGGGAAGAGGACCTACGCCCGTCCGCCGCTCAAGATGGAAGGAAGCCACCTGCAGATCTGGTACGAAGCGGCCGGGCAGACGAGCTCTACAGAGCTGCTGCGCAACTATCAGAATGAGCTCAAGACCCACGGGTTTGAGCTTCTCTATGACTCGACACAGGATCCCCAGGCAACCAACTGGACGGGATTCTTGAGCTCCCTCGGCGAGGTGAAGATCGCGACCAGCCGGACTCACTATGTGTTCTCCGCGGCGGACAAAAAAGGAATTCGGGTTTCAAGTGCGCAACTGAAGAGACCGCAGGGCGAAATCTACGTCTACCTCAGGGCTGTGGAGTGGGGCGCCCCCCGCGACGTTTACAAGGCCCGGCGAGGCGCCTATATGGCGGTAGACGTCGTCGAGGTCAAATCGATGGTTCAGAACATGGTCCGTGTCAGCGCCCAGGAAATGTCGCAGGCCATTCAGTCATCGGGAAAGGTCGCTCTCTACGGAATCTTTTTTGACACCGCCAAGGCGGAGATCAAGCCCGAGTCCAAGCCAGCCCTCGATGAGATTGCCAAGCTGCTCTCCATAGACTCGAAGCTCAAGCTACACGTGGTCGGCCACACCGACAACGTTGGCGAGTTCGATTCCAACCTGGCCCTCTCCAAACGGAGGGCAGAAGCGGTCGTTGCGGCTCTGGTTCGCGATTACGGCATCAACGCCTCGCGCCTGACACCGAACGGCGTCGCCTACCTCGCGCCGGTTGCTGTCAACACCACCGAGGAGGGGCGGGCCAAGAACCGGAGAGTCGAGCTGGTCGCGAAGTAGGCAACGCCGTTCAGCGTTCAGCGTTCACCGTTCAGCGTCCACCGTTCAGCGTTTAACGTTCACCGTTCAAGTGGGAACGGTGAACGGTGAACGGTGAACGGTCTTGCTGCTTTACGACGGTGAGCGTCAGGGTGGACTGGTACTCCTCGGAGTGGTGGACCTCATTGTGCGCCACCAGGCCGGTGTTCTCGTCGTAGTTCCTTCCGCCGGTATTCAAGTTCCGATCGAAACGCGGAAAGTTACTGCTTGAGACTTCAATCCGAATGCGGTGACCCACGTCGAAGAAGTTGCTGGTCGTCATCGGCTGCACGGAGACCTTGTAGACCTTGCCCGGCTCCAGGCGGGTCTCCGGCTTGTCGTATCCCTCACGGTAACGCAGCCGCTGAATCGTTTCGTCCAGGTTGTAGGCGGCGCCGTCGGGGTAGACATCGATGAGCTTGACTGTAATATCGGTGTCGATGCGATCGGACGACACGTAAACAGTGAAGTTCACTGGCCCGCTCACTTCCATGCCCTCCTTGAGCGGTTCCGTCGAATAAACGAGCACATCCTCGCGCTCCTCGGTCGTGCGCTGATCGAAGGCTCCGCCGCTCACCGCATTCCCCTGACAGCAGACGTTACCGCCGCGCGAGGGGGCGGGGTTCATCGGATCGTAGGTGAACCGGTCAGGCAGATCCTGAGAGGGTGGCTGAGTTGAGAGTACGCCGTCGCCATTGAGAGTATTCGCGTGGCCGCCGCTCGTGAGGTAGAAGGTGAGCGGTTCGGCGCCCGCGGGGGGCCACGTATCCGAGGATTGCCACTTGTTGCTGCCCATCGTGTAGTAGCGGACACGGGGCAGGCTCTCCGGGACGCCGTTGTTCTCGCCTTTTAGAAAATAATCGAACCAGCCGTAGGTAAGCGCATCGTAATCCCATCGCGCATCCCCCACGCTGCGCTGGCCCACGATCGTGTTCTCGCTGGCACGTCGGTAGGCACAGTGGAGCGTCGGAGCGATGACGGCATACTGCTGCTTGCCGATTTCGGGATCCGCCGTCTTTCGAACCTGATTGTACTGCGCAAGGTTCGGCCCGACCGACACGTCGTACCACGACATGAAGTACAGACCAGGGACGTTGATCTTCATGTTGTCGTGCCACAGCCCGCCCCGGTACCAGGCGGGATCGTTCGGGGTGCGCTTGATCATGGCTCCCCCGGTCGGAACCGGCATTGGATCGGCAAAGACGCCATGCGGTCCGCCTACGGCCTCGACGATGTCCATCACCGGCAGATGCCAGAAAGCTTTCGCCCAGTCCACGCGCGACATTTGCGGCGCCAGGTCAAACAGGCGTGATGCGCGGATCAGGTCTTCCTGCGAAGTATTCGGCGGAAAGGTGGGCCGCACCTGGTTCTGCTCCCCGTAAAGCCAGCTGACGAAGAGCAGTTGCACGGCGCCGCCTCGGTACCAGTTTCCCTGCTCGTAGTACGGGCCGACCCGACCCACGCCCGCGCCAAACCCCTGCAGGATCATTGTGACCAGCCCGGGCGGCGCGGTTGCGGCCACCGCCGACTGCCATTCGGCCGTTGAGGAGCAGCCGATCAGCCCCACCTTGCCATTGGACCACGGTTGCGAAGCCATCCATTTAATCGCGTCGTATCCGTCAGTCACCGGCGCGCCCAGGATGTCGTAGTTCCCTTCGGAGAAAAAGTGGCCGCGCTCGTTCATCTCGACAAAGGCATACCCGCGCTTGACCGCGTTGAGCTCCTGCGACATGTCGCGCGGGACGCCGTTGCGCACATCCCAGAAATTGAAGTTGTAGGGTGTGCGTACGAAAATGACGGGTGCTTTCGCCACGTTCTTCGGGCGGTAAACGTCTGCGGCCATGCGGACGCCGTCGCGCATCGGCACCATAAGCTTCCGCTCGACGACGGCAATTTCCTGTAGCTGTTTCTCCAGGTCCCAGCGACGGGCGATCTGCTCAGGTGTGAGGCCGGTCCGCTGCTGACCGGCGGCCGGGATAACGGCCACAACCAGCAAAGCAAGTCTCAAAATGCGGGTGACGATGAGCATGGGCACACTCCGTTCAGTTGATCGCGTGCATGCTAACCCCGATGGAGGCGACAGACAATCGGTTTTCTAAACCGCGTGGCTTGGCTTCTTGGTTTTGAGGTCCGTAGGACTGACACGTGACTGCCGAGGGCACGGGGCGCCCACCTCAAAGACCTCAAGGACCTCAAGGACCTCAAGGACCAGAGTGGCGTCACGTCCTTGAGGTCCTTGAGGTCCTTGAGGTCCTTTGAAGGAACTAAAGTGATGTCAAGGGTTCCAAGTATGCCGTGATACCATCCACGTCTGTTCCAGCGGAACCACCTACCCGGACAACTCACGGCGGAGAGATGAAGAAACAGAAAGCCGTGCTTTTCTCCCTACCCGTTCTTTTTCTTTTCAGCCTGGCGCCTGTTGGGGCCGATGATCATTTCGTCGAGCGCGGGACCCGCGACTACATGGGAAGCACGATGATGGTCCAGCTCCGGGAAGTCTGGATTGGAGAGAAGGCGACGAGCGTGGCCGACCGGCTGACTGTCATCACTCGCTATGACCTGGGCAAACGCTGGACGCTCGCGATCCGGGCTAAGCGTTACCTGGAAGAACCGATCGAGCAAGAAAAGAAAGCGGAGCCGGTTGCGAAACCGCAGCGTGTTCAAGAGCTCGGTTGGAACTACCGGCCGCAATTCGAGTGGACCATAGCGGCGACGACCCAAGAGAAGGTAATAGACGGGCGCAAGTGCCGGCTCTATCTGGCGCACGGCGAAGCGGATTATGCCGACGAAACCCGTGACATGTGGCTGACCAAGGACTTGCCGATTGATGTCGGCCGGATGGCAAAGCATGCCGTCAGGCCGGACGACGAGCCGCTCTGGCAGGCGCTTTGCCAGGCCTTTCCCGATTTGAAGCATTCGATTTCCCTGGAAACGGAAGTCAAGTCGGAGCCCGCCATTGCTCCGGCCTCCGTCTCCCATTTCAAGGTCCACACCATAGAATCGGCTGCACCGCCTCCAGGCATCTATGAGATCCCCGAAGGATTTCGGAAGGTCAACAGCCCCCAGGAACTGACCGCCCGCTGAGGAGGCTCCATGAAATTCATTCGTCACTCACTCTTTGCGCTTACCTTCGGTGCCTGCTGTGGCTTCCCGACATACGGCCAGACCGAGACGCAAGTCCCCGAGTACGTCAAGATCGAGCTGAAAAGGCTCGAGGAGACTTGGAGGCTCTTGGATCTGGGCGCCGAAAGAATATGGCCGGGTTGGGCCGATTACCGGGATGTTCCATTTCGATTCCAGTACCCGAACAGGGTCGAACTGCTCGTCGGGCATCCGGATCCCCCCGACGGGTTCCAGTTGGTTCCGGGCCTGGAGGTATCCGGCAGGAAAGTGCACATCGACCGCCGGCATGAGGTTTCCCTGGCCATAAAGGCACCACTCCTGGGGGGAGGCGGGCCGATCCCCTTCGGCAAGACCAACCGCGTGGAGACGGTTGACCTGAAAATGCGGGACGCGACGATCAAGGATGCGCCCGAGCCGGGTCAGCAGGCGAAGGAAACGCCGGAAGCCGTGCGGATAGCGAGCGAGAACCAGATCCTGATCAACATCCACGAGATCTTCCATTGCTTCCAGAGAAAACTTTACCAGTACCGCTACGGCAATCTGCGGTTCAACCCGGATGTCGCGTATGCCTTGTATGCCGAAGTCGAAAGCCTCGCACTCGGTAACGCCTATGCCGCTGGCGACGACTCGACCGCGAGGGATTACCTCAAGGACTTCCGGGTTGCCCGGTCGCTTAAGCGAAAGAACATGACCGAGGTGGAGCAGAACCAGGAATCCGAAGATGAGATGATGGAAGGAACTGCCGTCTATGCCGAAACGAGGCTGCTTCAGCTGCTCAAAGATAGTTATTCTCCGGGACTGACCGTTCAGGACGACCCTTTCTTCCTGGGTTTTCGCAATCTCGATCTCTTTCTGAGAAAAAAGGTCGACAGCCTGAGAGAGAGCGGCCTCGATTCTCTGGAGGCTCGTGGAAAATGCTATTCGTATGGCTCCTTCCAGGCTCTCCTGCTGACGCGATTGTTCCCGGGATGGCAAAAAGACTTCTTTCAGAAAGGGCGGCTCCTCTCAGGCGAGATAGACAAGGCACTGGCGCTCGAGGATAAGGAGCGTGAGGACGTAGCGGCGCGGCTCGAGGATCGCTACAAGGTCACCGAACTGCGGACCAGGCACGCGGCAACGGTTGGCCGCCGCGACGCCGCTTACGCGTCGATTCAAGCTCGCCAAGGCCGAACCTTCATTGTCAATCTCAAGCCAACCGGCGAATTCGTTGCTCCGGAAGGCTATGGAGACGGCTTCCGAATCGGACTGATACAGCTTTTCCCCGACGGTATCCGAGAAATGAAGTTCAACGAAGTGCTGTTCGCGGGTCAGAAAGTGCCGATGGTTGAAGAGCAGCTCTATTACGTCAAGTGGGTCGACACGGACTGGAAGCCGGGGGAAAAAGCCTACGAGCTGACCTTCAGCAGAACCGGGGGGCCGGACATCTACTATGATGCCGAGGTGAAAACCCGGGGTTTCACGCTGAAAGCGCCGAAGATCCGCGTGAGCGACGGTCCTCGCCGGGTCAAGATATCGGTGCTGTCGAAGGTGCCCGAACGGTAGCACCGCTCTTCGCGACTTCTCTTGAACGGCTAACTGAACCCCCCTGCGCGATTCAGAATCCTCCTCAACTCCCCGCCGAGAAACGCCGGCCATCGGCTGCCACTCCACATAGTTTGGCTTGTCCCGCTTCAACCTCCTTGCCGAAGCCCGTCGGGCCCGGGGAGCCAGGCTGCAGTTGAAGCCAGCCACTTGCCTCGCCGAATGCACCGATCGCTTTGGCTCCAAACCAGCCGCTATGCTCGAGCAGGTCCACCTCCACTATTTCCCCTGGGCCGGAGACCGACATGACGGCGCCGATGCGAGCGGCGACCGCTGCTGTTTGGGTCTCGGCCGTCACGTGCCAGTGGTTGGCTACGTCGCGGCGGTACTCCTCGGGAACGCCCTGGTTGTAAGGGGTGTCAAACTGATCAGTCTGATGGAAGCTGAGGCCGGCCGGAGATCGCAACGTGACATCCAGCTGCGCGCCTGCCCGCTTGGAGACGACGCGTGTCCCGTCCAGCTTCATCTCCTCCAGTGCGTGCAGCATCCACTGGTACCGGGACCCGGCGGGCGCCTCGAGATCATCAAGCAACAAAAAAAGCCCCGGGCGAAGGAACAGGATATGGCGCTCGAACCGGCGAAGCTTTCCCATGTAGGCCGGGGTCGCGTCACCGGCCACGTACGTGTACCCCTTCTCATCCTTGAAAGCCACGATCCGCCCGTTGGCCTCTGCCTTGCGAATAACCTGCCCTTCTCCATTGACCAACACGCAGTTGTTCGCTTTGGTCGCCCGGGTCCAGTCCGCATGATGAGGCATGCCGTATGACGGGCCATAGTAACCGGACGGGATGGCCAGAGCCTTGCCCCCTTTCATGATCGCGAAGGAGTTCTGGTCGGCGTGGCTGTGCGAGACACTGCCGTACGGGCTGCTCTTGAAAACGAGACAAGTGTCATCGTCCGGCCGGGTTAAGTCGCTGTGCAACCCGGCCCAGCCAACGCTCGCGAAAGATCTGGAGCCGGGCAGGTTCTTCGGGACAGCCGACGGAGGCTCGTCTTCGAAAAGCAGCGCCAGTTCTCCGCGGCTGCCTTCCCAGTCTTTGATCTGTTTCACCCACCAGCCAATGTTCGGATCGTTGAACCGGTGAGCATGAAGCCACATTAGATCGGCGTATCCGCTGCCGCGGTTGACACCCGGCCCGCCGTTTAGAGCACTGTCGCCAAACGGCCGCATCTCGCCCCGAATCGCCGTGCAGTAGAAGAAGAAATAGCGGACATTCTTAAAAAAGGGGCGTTTCCAAAGATCGTAGCCGGCCAGCCGCCTTAACCCTTCAAAAGCCGGGATATAGAATTCGTTATACCAGAGACCGTAAGGTGTTCCCTCGGCCCATCCGCCGTCCTGTCCCGCCCAATGCGGATAGAACGAAGTCATCGCCTTCAGTGAGTAGTCGAGCCAGGTTTTCGGCCCCTCGGATTCACCCGCCATTACCAGGGCCATGTCGGCGAGGTAGGCGATCAGCCGTCCGTTGTGGCTTTCGCCCGGGTAGGTGAGATAGTTCCTCTTGACGAGGCGCCGGTGCGTTTGCCAGGCCCTGGCCTCGCACATGGTCAGCACTCGCTTCCTCTCATCGGGGCTGAAACCCTGGTAAAGCCAGTCGTAGACGCGGTGCGCGCACTTGGAGAAGCTGAGTCCCGGCTCGTCACCCCATTTCGCACTGACCGAGGTTACGTCGTCATCATTCGTCGGCCAGGAGGTGACTTCCAGGAGGATGCGCTTCGCCGCCGCGAGATACTTCGCCTGTTCAGTCATCAGAAAAGCCAGGGAAAGGTCCACGAGAGCGCTGTCGATGTAACGCCGGAAATCGCCGAAGTACCGGCCGTAAGCCATCCGGACCTTCGTCGGGTCGTTGAGCAGATGGTAGTCGGGATATTTCGGGGCCGGCATGTCGAGGGCTTTGTCGGCAGCCGTGAGGCAGGCGAGCCAGGACCGTTTTCGGGTGGTTTCGAGGGTGCGCCGGATCGCCGGCAAATCCGCCTTAGGGTAGAGCAGGCGCGAGTGTTCCCTGGGAACCCGGGCGAGAAGCTCTTCCGCATTTTTCCAAGGGAGCTCGACCGCGCCTTTTTCAATTGCAAAGGATTGCCGGCCGCGGCGCGCCCGCTCGTTGCCCGCTTCGTCGAGAGCAACGACGTCCCAGGCGTAGCTGCCCGGCTCGAGCACCCGGTCGGGAAGATGAACGGGATCGCTCCCGACATGCTTCTCATACACTCGCCCGCCGCTCTTTCGATGAATCTCGACGCGGTAACCAGCGGAATCCGGACAGGGCAACCAGGCCAGCCCGGCGGGCGTAACTGACAAGGAAGCGCCGTCGGCCGGACCGGGAAAGAGCATCTGGTCTTCTGTTTTGGCTTTCAGGAATTGCGCTCCGTTGCTATGCGCCCGGGCAAGGTCCGGGCTGAGCGACCAGCCTGCCGCACCTACTCCGCCTGCCCTTTTCACAAATTCCCTTCTATTCATCGAGGCTCCCTTCAGTACCAAAGGCGATTGAGATCCTTCGAGGGATATTACAATGAAAGGACGACGAAAGGACGACGATGGCGACTGATCTGATTCCGCAACCGGTCGAAGAAACGGTCGATCACCTGCTCCTCGGAGTGGGAGACCTCGATCGCGGCATCGAATGGGTCGAGAAACTCACCGGGGTGAAAGCGGTCTATGGGGGAAGGCATCCGGGCCTCGGAACTAAGAATGCCCTGCTCTCGCTCGGGGGTTGGCGCTACCTGGAGATTATTGCTCCAGATCCCGCCCAGCCTGCTTTTCGCTTTCGGATTGACCTTCCGTCTTTGGCCGCGCCACGGCTCATCAGCTGGGCCGCGTCGACGCAGAATCCCGACTCAATCCGCAAGATAGGTCAACAAGAGGGCTATCGGATCGTCGGTCCCGACGAGGGTTCGCGGGCAAGGCCCGACGGCAGAGTGCTGCGGTGGACGACCGTGGGGTTGCGAACCCCATTCGATCGGTCAGGAATAGAAGTCGTACCCTTCTTCATCCGATGGGTTGAGGATTCCAGACACCCGTCCCAGGATTCCCCGCAAGGCTGTACGCTTGCCTCCTTTCACATCATCCACCCGGAAGCAGCAGGCCTTGACCGCGCCTTGACCCGATTCGGAATCCAGATGCGGGTCAGGCGGGGAGAACAAGCCGCACTGTCCGCAATACTGGAAACACCGAAAGGCCGGGTGGAGATAACTTAGGGCAATAATCGTGGATGGAAAGGACCAGAAGGACCGGAAGGCCGGAAGGACCGGAAGGCCGGTTGGTTGCGGTCCTCCCGGTCCTTCCGGTTTTTCTGGTCCTCTCCATCCTTCAAGCGGGGCGTTCGAGGAATTCCCGGAGCACGACTGCGTTATTGTGTTCGGTGTCTTTGGCCGCGTACAGAAGCGTGACCGGACCTTCGGACAGTTGGGTTCGGATCAGGTCCAGAAGCTCACCTTTTTGTTCCAGTTCCCGGAAGTATTCGCGTTGAAATTCCGCCCACTTGTCCACATCGTGGCAGAAGCGACGACGCAACTCCGCGCTGGGAGCGATCTCTTTCAGCCACAGCTCAACCCTGGCCCCTTCCTTGCTCACACCGCGCGGCCAAAGTCGGTCGACAAGAATTCGCGTCCCGTCCGATTTCTCAGGCTTCTCGTACACCCTCTTGGTCTTGATCGACTGCATACTGTCTCTTTATCACGTGGCTCGACGCAGTGCCTGCGCGCGGATGCCGGAATCCACCGCTCTGCGAGCAACTTCATCGTTGCGGTAACCATAATCTGTTCCCTGACCCGCAAACGCATACTGCGCGCCAAACGAAAGTCGACTGGCTCCGTGGTGGGCGCGCAAACCGTCTCAGTCGCTGTCCTCTTCCTTATGGCCCGGTTGCCCGCATTGGTCGGGCCCAACGCGGAAGGGGCGCATCATCTCGTTGTCTTCGTGCTCGACAATGTGGCAATGCCAGACGAACTGGCCCGGACTGTCGAACTTTGCCCGGATGCGGGTCACCTCGCCCGGATAGGCGATCACGGTATCCTTCACCCCGCTCTCCCACGCTTCGGGCGGCCGCGGATCGCCAGCAAGCTCGACCGGCTGCACGACTTCTCCCGCTGCATCGAGCTCCAGCGCCTGCCGGTTGACAACTTCAAACGTCACCTCATGAACGTGCATCGGATGGGCGTCGGCAGTGAAGTTGTAGAGCTCCCATTCCTCGGTATCGCCGACATCCGGGTTCTCACTGACCGGCGCTTCCCACATCTTGTGTTCCGGCATGCCCTCGTCATTCACCGTGCCGAGCATGGCTTCCGATGGTCCATCGTGAACCATGGACATCATCTCAATCAGAGCCAGCGGGCGTGTCGTCACCGGTTCCGGGAGGCCTTCGATCGACGGGAGCCGTAAGAAGCGCGGCGGTGTGGTCGGGTCCGGCGCCACCGCCCGAACGACGCGAAACTCCATGATCTGCCCGGTCGAGTCCGGATCGGCGGTTGGAAAATCAGTCCCGGGGATCCCGCCGCCGAAAGGTTCGTCCGGCCCGACGTTGGCGAGCACGTAATTACCGAGCGGGACTTTGGTGAAGTCAACGATCATATCCGCGCGTTCCGCCAATCCCATGAGCAGCCGGTTCCCGTGATCTCCCGTGATATGGACTGGTTCAGCGAGAAAGCCCCCCTCGTTACCGATTTGCCACACTTCCACTCCTGGTATGTTGCTGAAGTCGAGAATGAGGAAGCGCGACTGGCAGCCATTCAGAAAGCGGAAGCGATAGCGGCGTCGCTCGA
>RPQK01000169.1 GCA_003819755.1 Acidobacteriota bacterium
CATCCTTCGCAAAGGGACGCCCAAGGCGAAGCACCCGACCGTCCGGTAGAACCGCGGTCACGGAAAGGAGCAGGTCACGCAAGCCTCCGTAAAGACACCGGAGGGGGCCGTTGAAGTTCGAGGAGACGATTACGCCGATGGTCGCGTCGGGCCACGGAGAAGCGAGAGGAACCTGCATGCCTGTTCCCTCTAGTTCCTGCCGCAGTTCCTCCAGCGTGGTTCCGGCGCGGACGGATACGTAAAGGTCATGTGGGGCGCACTCGGTCACGCCCTTGAGACAAGCCGTCGACACAACGTTACCGGCTTCGGGAAGCAGCGAGGATTTGGTTCCACCGCCTTGAATTCGGACACGCAAGTCCCCGGTCGCCTGGTTCCACTGACGGAAAGCTTCCGCCGCCTCTTCGGCAGAAGAGGGCGCCAGAGAAGATGCCACGGCTTTTATCGTGGCCGGACCCTCCAGAGTCCGGCTGCCGGACTCTGGAGGGTCCGGCCACGATTTAGAAGCGGGCAGTATCTTTCCCGGATTCAGTATGTTGACGGGATCGAAGACCTCTTTCACATCCCGCATGGCCTGCAGTTCGGCCGTGTTGTACATGAGCGACAGGAACGACCGCTTCTCGATCCCCACCCCATGCTCCCCGGTAATGCTGCCGCCGGCTGCCACGCACCACTCCATGACCTTGGCTCCCGCCGCCTGCACCCGGCTGAGCAGATCCTGATCGGTGGGATCCTCGATGAGGATATGTGGGTGAAGGTTTCCGTCGCCCGCGTGAACAGCGTACCCCACGCGCAGGTTGGCTTCGTCGCAGATCCGGTTAATGGCGATAAGGGTTGCGGCCAGTTTGCTGCGCGAGACGGTCGCGTCGGCGGGATAGTAGGCTGGGGCCAGTCGGGTTATCGCGCCGCCGGCTCCCTTCCGGGCGTTCCAGATCCTGGCCCGCTCTTCCTCGGTCTTTGCCGGGCGGAAGTCGTATGCGCCGCAGCGCTTCAGCACTTCGGCTATTTCCTCCATTTGGGGGGAGACGCTGGACGCGTACCCGTCGACCTCGACAATCAGCACGGCCTCGGCCTCCACCGGGAGGCCGGCATGGGCATAGTTCTCGACGATGCGGACGATCTTCTGGTCCATCATTTCGAGGGTTGCTGGAATGATCCCTGCCGCAATCACAGCGGAAACCGCGTTGCCGCACGCTTCCACCGAATCAAAAGCGACCATCAACGTCTCGACGGCGGGCGGACGGCGGACGATTCGAGCAGTGGCCTCTGTAATGATGGCGAGAGTTCCTTCACTCCCGGTCAGAAGGCCGACGAAATCCGTCTCCGGGTAATCGAGGGCCGTGCCGCCGAGTTGGAGCGTCGCCCCGTTGCTCAAGACGACCCGCATGCCGTTAATGTAGTTGCCGGTGACACCGTATTTTAGACAGTGCGGCCCTCCGGCGTTTTCCGCGATGGTTCCGCCCATGGTGGCTGATCGGCCGCTCCCCGGATCCGGCGGATAGTACCAGTCCCGTTCCTTAAGCAGCTGATCGAGCACGCCGTTGACGACTCCGGGCTGGAAGACCACGGCTCGCCCTTCCAGATCGACTTGGACCAGGCGATTCAACCTGGAGAACTGCAGAATCACGCCGCCTGTTTCGGCAACTGCGCCGCCGGTCAGCCCGGTCCCCGCGCCTCTTGCGACCAGCGGGATTCGGTTTTGGCGGGCCCAGTTGACCAGCCGGACAACCTCCTGAGTCGATTCGGGGAAGACAACCGCTTCAGGGGTCCCGCGGTCTATGCCGGCATCGCGGTCAAAGACGAGGAGGTCCACGGGATCGGTCGTATATTGGCCGTCCTTGAAGCCAAGCCGGGAGAGTTCAATATCGAGAGATTTTTCGCCGCGGGACATCAGATTTTCTCCCTTCCTGGCCGAGATGCCGAATCAGCGGGAGGCCGGGCTTCCGGGTGGCAAGCGATGCTAAGGATCTCTGCGGTATGCATCACTTGGCACTTCAGACCCGCATTTCTGATCCCGCGCTGCAGATGCAGGTGGCATCCGGTATTGCTGACGGCCACAACGTCAGCTCCGCTCTCGGCAATGCTTTTGACCTTAAGCCTTAGCAGCTCGTCGGCCATTTCCGGGTGAACCAGGTTGTAGATCCCCGCACTCCCGCAGCAGTGATCGCCGCGCAAGG
This sequence comes from Acidobacteriota bacterium, assembly GCA_003819755.1. GTDB lineage: Bacteria > Acidobacteriota > UBA6911 > RPQK01 > RPQK01 > RPQK01. The sequence goes on from RPQK01000169.1 coordinate 2,175, forward strand.
GCACGTACCTCAAGCCAGGCGTTTTTCTCAGGAGCTCGCGCGGCGGCACTGTGACGCGCAGGACGTTGCGGAGGTGGCAGGACTCGGCGTACGTGACCGTCAGTTCCACGGACTCGGATGGTTCAAAACCCTGTTCGACGGCGAAGTCGTGAATATCCCTGACTTTTGCTGAGAAGGCGCGAGAGCGCGCCTGGTAATGCGAGTCCCGGTCGAACAGCCTGGGGTATTCGTCCTTCAGCATCGCACAGCAGCCTCCGGCGTTGCAGATGACGGCGACGTAGTCCCGAGCGAGGAAAGCATCGATGTTCCGCTTCGCGAGCTCGAGCGCCTTCTCGGGGTCCCGGCTGTGCGCGTGCGCGGCGCCGCAGCAGGTCTGCCCGCCCGGAATATCGACCTCAAAACCGAGGTGTTGCAGAATCCGGACCGTGGCACGGTTAACGTTAGGAAGAAAAGCATCCTGGACGCACCCAGTGAAAAAAGCTACGCGGCCCCGGCTTTGGCCCCAAGCAGGCCAATTCCGTTGACTCCAGCCTGTGCTCCAACTCAGCGGCGGAAGCAATTCCTCCATAGCCTGGAGGCGCCCGGGCAGGAGCCGAAAGCGGCGAACCAGGTATTGAAGCCCGATCGCCTGGTAGATCCAAAGCAGTCGTGCGAGGAGGCGTAGCCTCCGCGGATGAGGAAGCGTAAATCGCAGACCCAGCCATTGGATAACACGGCGCACCCCGCCTATTGGCTCTGCCGGCTCCATCGTTCCTCGTGCGGTTTGGAGCAGCGGCCCATATTGGACCCCTGAGGGGCACTCGACCTCGCAGGCCCTGCACTGGAGGCACAAGTCGAGGTGCCGTTGGACCGAAATCGCGTTTGCTTCCAAGTCGATGGCGCCTTCGGCAGCTGCTCGCAGCAGTGTCAGGCGTCCTCGGGGAGAGTCCGATTCACTGCCTAAGACCAGGTACGTCGGGCAGGCTTGCAGGCAGAGGCCGCAGTGTATGCAGCGGCGCAATTCCGAGAGGTAGTCGACAGTATTGAACACAGTAAAATAATCTCACGGCCGAATTGAGCCGAACAACGTGCCCCTTCGGAGCACCTTGGGTGGTACGGGAACGGAGGGCGCGCCTCAGACCTCTCCCCGGGTTACCCGACTTAGCCCCTCATGCTCACTTGCTTTCTATGGCAGCGGCGATGCTTGCTCCCTTCGGGAACTTGTGCCCCTGATCCGAGAGACAGTTCTCCAGCGCGGCAAGGAAAAGCAAGACATTGCTCTTAGTTGAGGCTGCGCCCATCAGGCCGATCCGCCAGACCTTCCCTTTGAAGGCTCCCAGCCCGGCGCCGATCTCGATGCCAAATTGCTCGAGCAATTGCTTACGCACTGCTGCATCGTCGACACCCTCGGGCACCGAAACCGCGTTCAACATCGGGAGCTCATGACCGGCCTGGGCCACGTAATTAATTCCGATCGCCGCCAGGCCCTTCTTTAGCATGCAATGGTTGGTCCAGTGCCGGTTCCATCGGTTCTCGAGGCCCTCTTCCTTGACTATCCGCAGAGCTTCAAGCAGGGCGTAGTTCATGTTGATCGGCGCGGTATGGTGGTACAGCCGCTCCGAACCCCAGTACTGACGAATCAACGTCAAATCCAGGTACCAACTTTGGACCTTTGTTTTCCTTTTTTCGAGCGTTTGAAGGGCGGCTTCGCTGAAGGTGACCGGCGACAGGCCCGGGGGGCACGACAGACACTTCTGGGTGCCTGAATAACAGGCGTCAATCTGCCAACCGTCGACATTGACTTCGATCCCCCCGAGGCTGGTTACAGTGTCGACCAGAAGAAGGGCTCCGTGGGAGTGGACGACTCTGGAAACCTCTTCGATGGGCTGGCGTGCACCGGTTGACGTTTCGGCATGAACGATCCCCACCAACTTCGCCGGTTTGCGTCGGAGTACTTGATCGATAGCCTCCGGGTCAAATACCTGCCCCCATGCAACCTCCAGTGTGGAAACGTCCGCCCCGGCCCGGGTGGCGACGTCCGACATGCGCTTCCCGAAGACTCCGTTAACGCAGACGAGCATCGGCTCGCCGGGCTCGATCAGATTGACAACGCAGGTTTCCATGCCGGCGCTCCCGGTCCCGGACATGGCGAGTGTCATCTGGTTGTTCGTTTTGAAAACGTATTGGAGGAGGGTTCTGATCTCATTCAGAATCCCGAGGAAAGCGGGGTCGAGGTGCCCGATCGTCGGTCGAGAGAGTGCTTCGAGTACACGAGGGTCAACGTCTGAAGGCCCGGGGCCCATCAAAACCCGCTTGTAAGAACCGGTGTTACTTTGCATTGTCGCTCCTTGGCGAAGAATTGTAGGATTGTTGATTGATGATTGTCGATTGATGATTGCGTCGTTAAGCCTCAATCGACGATCTTTAGTCATCAATCCCCGAGGTTGGGCGGAGGGGCAAAGGGGCAAAGGGGCAAAGGGGCAGAGGAGCAGAGGGGTGAAGGGGCGGAGGGGCGGAGGGGCGAAGGGAAGGGAAAAGCAACGCGGGCACATTTCTTTGCCCCTTTGCCCCTTTGCCCCTTTGCCCCTTTGCCCCTTCGCCCCTCTGCCCCTTTGCCCCTGCTTTGTGTAATATCGGAACGCAGTGCGAAAGTCGCTGGTAACGTTTCTCTTAGCGTTGTTCGTCTGGCTTCCGGCACAGGGTGCTGACCTCTTGGTTGCTGCATCTGCGAATACGAGCGGGGTCGTCAAGGAGCTCGCAGCGGTGTTTGGGATGCGAACCGGGCACCGGCTGAGAGTCTCGATCGCCGCCTCGGGCACGATCTGCTCTCAGGTCATCAACGGCGCTCCGTTTGACGTATTCTTGTCCGCCGATACACAGTATCCCCGGCGACTGGAGCAGGCGGGATTTGTCCGGCCAGGCAGCCTCACCGTGTATGCGGTCGGCCGGCTCGTGCTCTGGAGCGGATCGCAGTCAGGGGTGGACGTCAGCCGCCTGCAGATGAAAGCGTTAGTAAGCCCGAAAGTCAGGAAGGTTGCTATTGCGAATCCCCGGCACGCTCCCTATGGGCAAGGTGCAATACAGGCACTTCGCCATTTCGGGTTGGAGCAAGCGATCAAGCCGAAACTCGTTCTGGGGGAAAATGTGACGCAGGTGCTGCAGTTCGTCGAAAGCGGCGCTGCCGAGGCTGGTTTCGTCCCGTTGTCTCTCATCCTGAGGTTTTCCGAGTCGCGAAGGGGGACAATGTGGGCCATCCCTGAGGAGTCACACGCGCCGCTCCGACAGGCGGCCGTAATCCTGAAAGGCGGCAAGGCGAGGCCGGAAATCGCGCGGCAGTTCCTCGATTTTCTGAAAGGGGAGGAAGGGGAGAGGTTGCTGAGGAAATACGGCTACTCTTTGCCGGAAGATCGGCAGGGGAACCGGCCGTGAACTGGGACGCCATCTTCACCAGCCTCCGGCTGGCTTCTCTCACTTCGCTCATTCTGCTGGTCTTGAGTCTACCCTTGGCCGCGTGGCTCGCATTTTCCCGCTGGCGATGGAGGTTTCTGATCGAGTCCGTGGTCGCTCTTCCGCTGGTCCTCCCGCCGACCGTGCTCGGTTTTTACATCCTGACGGCGATGGGTTCACGGAGTCCGTTGGGTCGCTGGTATGCGGATCTGATCGGCAGCCCGTTGCCCTTCACCTTTGAGGGGCTCGTTTTCGCTTCAGTGATCTACAGTCTGCCTTTTGCCGTCCAGCCGATGGCCAGCTCCTTTGCGGCTGTCGACCGCAATTTGGTTGAAGTCTCTTGGACTCTCGGTATTTCGCGCCTTGCGACCTTCTTCCGGCTGATTCTTCCGTCCGCGAAGAATGGCGTCGTAACAGCGCTGGTGCTGACCTTCGCGCACACCATTGGTGAGTTTGGTGTGGTGCTTATGGTCGGCGGGAATATCGAAGGGGTAACGAGGACAGTCTCCATCGATATCTACGATCAGGTCCAGGATCTGAACTATGCGGCCGCTTCGAGGACGTCCCTGGTCCTTTTGCTTTTCTCTTTCATCGTCCTTGCTGTTGTTTATTCGTTAAATCGCAACTCGCCGCTATGGCCGACGCTGAGAAAACGATGACGAACGGGGCTCGACCTCTGCAAGTCTCGATAAAAAGGAATTTTGCAGGTCGCTTTCTCCTGGACGTTTCCTTCAACGTCGGGGCTGGGCCGGGAACCGTCCTGGTTATTTTTGGACCGTCAGGCTCGGGGAAGACGACGGTACTGCGTTGTCTGGCCGGGCTGGAGTCGGTCGACGAGGGAACCATTCGCTTTGACGGTGAGGCCTGGTCTGATACCGCAGGAAAGGTCTTTGTAATCCCGCAAAAGAGGAACATCGGGTACGTCCCGCAGGACTACGCCCTGTTCCCGCATCTTTCCGTCCGCGGAAACGTTGAGTACGGTATCCCGCGTGCCAGGCGTGAAGCTGAAGGGCCCTGGATCGACCGGCTTCTTTTGATCCTGGGCCTGACGGATCTGCAGCAGGCTCTCCCCGGCTCGATCTCAGGCGGGCAGCGTCAGCGTGTTGCCCTCGCCCGTGCCCTGGCTCGCCGACCCAGGCTGCTGCTGCTCGACGAGCCGCTTTCGGCACTGGACGCTCCGACTCGGAGCGTGCTGCGATTTGAGCTCCGCCGCCAACTGAAGCAACTCGACGTGCCGGCCGTGCTTGTCACGCATGACTGGGAGGATGCCTTGGGTTTGGGAGATCAGATGATCGTGCTGTCCGGCGGCAGACTGCTCCAATCGGGGAGCCCGCTGGACATCTTGACCAAGCCTGAGAATCTGGCTGTGGCTTCGGTTGTGGGAGTTGAAACAGTCGTGCCGGGACGGCGGGTCCGTCGCGAGAGAGGCATTGCCCAGGTTCAGGTGGCCGGCCTTAACCTTTGGGCCGCCGATATTGACCAGCCCGGCGACGAGGTCTACGTCTGCATTCGGGCCGAGAACGTAACGCTTGAGATCGGATCGGCCACTAAAAGCAGTGCCCGTAACCATCTGCCCGGCGTTTTGCTCGGGGTAGTTGCGGCCGGTCCCCTGATGAGGGTGAAGGTGGACGTGGGATTTCACGTGGACGCGCTGGTCACGCGGCAGGCTGTCGAAGACCTGGACTTGAAGGTTGGCAGTCCGGTAGGGATCAGCATAAAGGCGACCGCGATCCACCTGATCCCGAGGTGAAGTGGTTCGCGAGCGGAGCGAGCCTTCGGAGTGCGCAGGCGCTCTGAAGTGCAGAGCCATGCTTGCGCCTTCGTTTCTGCGGCTTGGTGCAGTCGGGACAGAAAACAGGGCGCAAGCATGGCTTGCGCACTCCGAAGGCTCGCTCCGCTCGCGGCGAAAAACACAAATAGCTACAGGAAACCTACTTGCAATTTCTCGAAGCGACCGGCATCAACGCCCTGCTCATCGTCATCCTCACGCTTCTCGTCGCATTGCGGCTCGGGCGGGCGCTTGTCTCGCGCCTGTCTCTCGGAGAAACCGCGGTCACTCTGGAGATCCTTCTCTTTGCTGAGGGCCTGGGACTCGGTGCCATTTCGCTGCTCACATTGCTTCTGGGCGCCTTGGGTCTTCTCTATCCGGCCGTTTTCAGAGTGGCTCTCGGCATCGGTCTTGCGGTCTCGCTGCGCGGGCTGATCAGAGATTTCAGACTGCTGCGAGCTGGCGGACCCCGGGACGCAATTCGAAGAATCACCTGGCTCGTCTATCCCGTAATCGCGCTTCTGGCCGGGATCGTTGCCATTTGTCTCTTGGCCGCTCTTGCTCCCGAAACGGGGTTTGACGCTCTGAACTACCACCTGGGGACACCCCGGCTCTACATCGCGAATCACCGGGTCGTTGAGACAGTCAACCTGGCCGGTTATTCGCACCCGCTTGCCGTCGACATGCTGTATGTCGCTACGTGGCTGGTCCATTCTCCGCTTGCCGCCAAGCTGGTCCATTTCGTTTTGGGCCTTCTGACCGCGGCCGGGTGCTGGCTTTTCTGCCGGCGCTACAGTGTCCCGGGATCAGGGCTCCTCGCAGCCCTCTTGTTCCTTGGTTCCCCGGTCGTGATGTTTTTGAGCCAGTCTGCTTACATCGACCTGGGCCTCGCCTTCTTTGCCCTGCTGGCCGTGTTCGCCTGGTTCAGGTGGCTGGAATCCGGGATGCGACACTGGATCGTCCTGGCCGGCATCTACACGGGCCTCAGCCTCGGTGCGAAGTATATGGGCGTTACGGTTCTGGTCGTCGGGCTGTTTTTATTAGCCTGGGCATTCATCTCGCCCAGCTTCCCAAAGCTCCGCCCAACGGACTTTTTCCTGTATTGCGCGGTTGCTTTCCTGGTCTTTGCCCCCTGGCTCATAAAGAACGTGGTTTTGACGGGCAACCCCCTCGCCCCGGCGCTCAGTGACGCTATCCCGACGAAGGGCTTCGGGCCTCCTGACTACGCCCGCCTGGTGCAGCTGACTCGAAGCTGGCACGGCTATTCAGGAACGCTCCTCGACTGGGTTGCTATTCCTTGGAGGCAGACGTTCCGTCCCGATGTTTTCCATGGCGATCCCGGACTCGTTTACTTGTTTGTGCTCCCCTTTGCCTTGGGGTTGGGGTGGCGAAATCGATGGTTGAGGCTGCTGGCCGGCGCTGCCGCGCTCGGGTATTTCTTCCTGCTCCTCGGCACTGCGACCACCCGGTTTTTTGTCCTGATTTTCCCCTGGATGAGCATCCTGGTCGCGGCGGGAGTGTGGCCGTCAGCCGAGCGCGAGGGAGGGCGACGAGCCGGTTGGCTGCGGGGTGCCCTTGTCCTCGCTTGCCTGATTCTTGTTGTTCTGAAGCTTCCGTGGTTCGCGGCTCTGTGGCCGACGCCCGAGCCGCTCATTTTGGATACCGCGAAGATCAGACTCTTCCGCAGCCAAGATGATCGCGATCAGTTCCTGGAAAGCAGGGTAACGGGGCTCGGAGGAGGGCACCTCTACAAGTATCTGAATGGCCTGCCGAAGGGCAGCCGGATACTGGCGCTCACCCCGGTCTACCAGGCCCTGACGGACCATGAGGTCTTTATGCCGCCTAACTCGACGCCAAGCAGCGCGATGGCAGCGTCCGCCATGGAACTGGCCAAAAAGCAGACGGGCTACAGGGACGTGGAGATCAACCTGCGCCGGCCGGGTCCGACCGGGAGGTTTTGGAAGGTCCGGTTGAGCGGGTGCCCGGGTTACACCCCCGACGAAACCCACCCGCGGCTGTTCTACCTGGAAAATAGTATTGCCAGGGAAGTCGCCGTCTACGGCGTAACGAGACGCGAACTTGCCCAGGGACAGGAAGTGGTTGTGGATCTGGGGGCGCCAAGGCGAGTGGAGCGATTCACGTTTCTGTCGCGGTGCGACAAGGCGTTCAAATGCCGGGTTTTTGGTTCGGCCGGGTGGTCCCGAGAGAACTGGCACGAAGTCCCGGCGAGCGCGAATCTGCAAGACCCGCGTGCGGTGAGGGCCCAGGATCTGCTCGATCTGTTGTCCCGCAACCGCATTACCCACGTGGCCCTTGGCCATCATGGCGGCGCCGGGTTCCTCGCGGAATTCTACGTTGACAACGCCGGTTTGCCCGACCTCAAGCCTGTGAGGCAGTTCGAGGGCTACGAGGTGCTGGAGGTAACCCAAGGACCTCAAGGACGCCAAAGACAAGGCGCTCATTAAGGTCCTTGAGGTCTTTGAGGTCCTTGAGGTCCTTTCGTCCCGCCCGAGCTTCCGCCCGCCCGCTCCGTTGTACAATGAAACAGCCTTATGGTATCCGGCCACACTCAGCTGTACGCAGATCTGAAGTCCTCGATTCCGGGCCTCACCGAAGGGAGGAGCGAGAAGGAGGCGTCTCTCATTCGACAGGCCTCTGACCTCGCTCTCGACTCGGGATTGCCGGAGAAGACCGCGGCCGGCACCCCGTCACTCGAGCGTGCCATCTCGATCGCGAACATCCTCGGCGAACTGCGCCTGGACCACGAAACCATAGCGGCCGCGATCATGAGGGATCTGGTCGAGGATCGTCGGCAAAGCCTGAAGGACGTCGAGAGCCGTTTTGGAGCTTCGGTTGCGGGGTTGGTCGAAGGGTTGGAAAAGCTTGACCTCCTGCAAAGCCTTTCGCCGCCCGAGCCCGAGAAAGCGGACAAAGGCAAGAAGGACAAGGGGCAGACGGAGACGCTCCGGAAAATGCTCCTGGCCATGTCTGAGGATCTTCGTGCCGTCTTGATCAAGCTGGCCGAACGCCTCTACTACATGCGCAACTTGAAGAACTTCCCGGAGGAAAAGCGGGTCGGCCTGGCTCGCGAGACGCTCGATATCTTTGCGCCTCTGGCCAATCGCCTGGGAATTGGCCGGCTCCGTTGGGAGCTCGAGGATCTGGCTTTCCACTACCTGGATGCTGAAACGTACAAGAAAGTGGCCAAGCTGCTGGATGAGCGGCGGGTAGACCGCGAAGCGAACGTCACAGCGGTGGTCGAACGCCTCCGAGCCGAACTGAAGCGGGCCGACATTCGGGCCGAAGTGACCGGGCGGGCCAAGCATATTTACAGCATCTGGCGGAAGATGACGCGCAAAAGTGTTGATTTCGAACAGGTCTTCGACGTCACCGCCGTCCGTGTTCTCGTGCCTGACATTGCGTCCTGCTATGCCACCCTGGGAGTTGTTCACACCCTCTGGGACCATATCCGGGGTGAGTTTGACGACTACATCGCGAGCCCGAAGGAAAACGGTTACCAGGCCCTGCATACGGCCGTCATCGGGCCGAACGGCAAGAACCTGGAGGTCCAGATCCGCACTTTCGACATGCACAAGGAAGCGGAACTGGGTGTCGCCGCTCACTGGAGTTACAAGGAAGGGGCCCGCCAGAAAGGTGATTTTCAAAAGAAGATCGCGTGGTTACGTCAGGTTCTGGAAGCCAAAGAGATCGAGGGCGTCGATTTTATCAGCCG
>RPQK01000170.1 GCA_003819755.1 Acidobacteriota bacterium
GGCCCCAAAGACATTACGTGATTCTGACAGCGTGAAAGAGACAGAAGGGACACAAGGGACACAAGGGACGGCCCGTCGTTGAGGTCGTTGAGGTCCTTGAGGTCTTTTTATTTCTCCAGTGCCTTTTCAATCGCCGCCACCACTTTCGGGTCCGCCGGCTTGTCTTTCGGGTCGAAACGCGCGATCACCTTCCCGTTGCGATCAACCAGGAACTTGGCGAAGTTCCACGCAATTTCCCCGCTGAATTCCGGGTTTGTGTCCTTCCCGGTTAGATACCGATAAAGCTCATGCTGGTCTTCGCCCTTCACGGAGATCTTCGAGAACATCGGGAAGTCGACGTTGTACTTCAGAGTGCAGAACTCCTTGATCTCCTGCTCGGTGCCAGGCTCCTGACTCGCGAAGTTGTTTGCGGGAAAGCCAAGGATAACCAGGCCTTGGTCCTTGTACTTGCTGTACACAGCCTGCAACCCTTCATACTGGGGTGTCAGGCCGCACTTGCTGGCGGTATTGACCAGAAGCAGCACACGGCCCTTGTACTGGGAAAGGCTAACCGGTTTCCCGTCAATATCTTTCAGAGTGAAATCATGAACCGATTTTCCGGCGCCCGGGACAAAGCTCCCCAGAGCACCAGCACCCAGAACCGCGAACACCATGTATGCAATCAGTCGTCTCATCGGAATCCCTCTGGTCAGTTTGTCAGTCTGTCAGTTTGTCACTCTGTCAGTTTGTCAGTTTGTCAGTCTGTCAGTCTGTCAGTCTGTCAGTCTGTCAGTTTGTCAGTCTTCCCACGCGCAGCCTTTTCCTCGACTCTGACGACCTGTTTGGCCGGTAGGTTTCGCAAAACCTGCTTTCGACCGGATGGCCATAGGATCTCCACCTCGTCCACCCGGTCACTTTGGCCGAGACCGAACGTCAGCCGGAGTTGCGACTGACTGCAGTAGCTGCCGCCGCTCTTGACCATCTGTACCTGGCGCGAGGTTCCGGACTTGACTCGCACCACCGCACCTATGCCGTCGCGGTTGCTGGTTTGCCCTTTCAGGTCAAACGCCACCCAGTTGTTCCGGTTCCCGCCCTCATTGCGAAAGAGGGCTGCGGGCCCACCCGACGTGGTGAGCAACACGTCGAGATCACCGTCATTATCGATGTCCCCATAGGCGGCTCCCCGGCCCACGCGCGGTGCGGTGAACTCTTTGCCCATCCGCTCCGTAACATGGCTAAACCGGCCGCGGCCCTGGTTCTCGAACAAGTGAGGAGATTGGGCATAAGTCACTCGCTTCTGAACGTGATTTATGTCGTTCTCCACGTGCCCGTTAGCCACGTAGATGTCGGGCCGACCGTCAAGGTTGTAGTCGAAGAAGAAGCATCCAAAGGCAAGTGTCAGAAGACTGGCAGGCCCGAGCGCGGAACGAGGCGCCTCGTCGATGAAGAAGCCAGTCCCTTCGTTGTGGTAGAGAGCCAGCATCTGATTGGAGAAGTTGCCGATGACGACACTCAGATGCCCGGAGCCGTCGTAGTCGGCGGCGTCAATTCCCATCGCGCCCCGGGCCACACCATCCTCACTGAAGGCCACTCCGGCCATGACCCCGACCTCGGTGAACGTGCCGTTCCGGTTGTTCTCCCACAGTCTGTTCGGCTCGGTATCGTTGGCCTGGAGGATGTCCGGCCACCCGTCCCAGTTGTAATCAAAAACCAGGACGCCGAGGCCCTTGTTGGACTCGTCGAACAGTTTGGCGGGCTGGGTGACATCTTTGAACCGGCCCTGACCGACGTTCCGGTAAAGACGCGATGACACGCCTTTATACGATTCAGGGGTGCAGTAGGACTTTGTCTTTCCGTCGAGAGTGCAGAAGATGTCCGTTTCCCGGGTCCACTTCACGTAGTTTGCGACAAAGAGGTCGAGAAGCCCGTCCCGGTCGTAATCAAGCCAGGCGGCGCTGCTGCCGTACTCCCGATTCCCGAGGCCGGCGGCAGTTGTCGTGTCCTTGAACTTGCCATTGCCGAGATTTTGAAACAAGCGGTCCGGACCGAGGGCCGTCACGTAGATGTCCTGATCTCCGTCATTGTCGTAGTCGGCCACCGCACAGCCCATTCCGTACATCTCGACCGCCAGCCCCGCAGTTCGGGTGACCTCGGTGAACGTCCCGTTCCTGTTGTTCCGATAGAGACTGGGATAGCTGGTCTTCTTCTTCCTTTCAGGCCAATCGCTGCCGTTGACGAGGAATATATCCAGCCAGCCGTCGTTGTCATAGTCGAGGAAAGCACAGCCGGCTCCCATCGTTTCTGGGAGATACTTCTTGCCGTAAGCGCCATTATTGTGAACGAAGTTGATGCCCGTCTGGCGCGTGATGTCGACGAAACGCACCTGCGCCGCCAAGGGGACAATGAAGGCCATTAGGGTGCCAATGCAAGTCAATCGCTTCATGATCGTTACTCTGAAAGACGCCGATTCTCGGCTGTTCGGTTCCCGGGAGCTTTCTAGTTTGGCTTAGGGAATGCAAACTTCACTTCGCCGCTCTGGCGTTGCTCGACGGCACCTGTTTTGCCCTCGACAGCTGTTTGGTCTTTGCACCGGCGATCTGTTCAAGCGACACACTCTCGTGCTCATGAATCACCTGCCGCTCGTTGTTGTTCTCGGGATGCGCGCGCCGGTGAGCGCCGGTAATTGCCTGAGAGCTCTCGTCGGCCTTGAATCGCATGTAGAGCTTCTGTTCGTGCTCGGCCATCTCCTTGTTGCCCATTCCCCGATGCGACAGCATCAAGTTGTAGTGCGCCTGAAGGTCTTCCGGATCCACCAGGAGGACCCGGTTCAGGGTCTCGACTGCCTCCTTGAATTGCCGCTTGAGGAACAGAACCCGGCCAATTTGATTCAGGACCATTCGGTCCCTCGGGTACTTCGATTCGGCCTTCCGAAGATGCTCGAGCGCCTTGTCGTAATTCCCCTGTGTCTTGTAGGTCATTCCCAGGAAGAAATGAGTCTTGGCGAGCTCGGGATCCAGTTTCAATGCCTCAAGGAGGACCTCCTGCGCTTCCCGCGTCCTGCCCTCCTGGACGCGGGCCCGGCCTATATTGACGTAACCGTCCGCGTACTTCGGGTTGATCTCGACGACCTTCCGGAAAATCTCCTCGGCGCCTTTCAAGTCGCCCTGCAACAGCAGCCCGATACCGTAGTCGTTCCACCGTATCTGATCTCTGGGATCGAGCACGGCCTTCTGGTTCGAGATCTCGGTGCCCGCCGGCACCACTCTCAGTTGGGCCATGTTTTCCGCCATCGTCACAATCGGGAGGTCCGGAATCTCCTTCAGCTTCCCGGAAACCTTGGAAAGGTCCCCTTCAAACACCCACTTGCCGTCGTCGTAGCCGGGGGCTACCGATGTGGCGACCTCATTGGGATCTCGGATCCCGGCATACGCCCATTGGGTGTTCCACCAAGCAAACTTGCGGTAATTCACCTTGGCCTTCAGGGTGATCGTCTGGCCGGCATCTTCCGGGATCGTCAGCCGATAATGAACGGTGTCGGCGGCGCCGGGCGGTATCAACCGGACATACAGGACGGAGCGGGCCATCCAGGCGTTTCGCTTGTTGATATGGTTGCCGTTCTCGTCGAGCAGGAACGACCGGTAGAAGTGAGCCGAAGGTTCGACCGGACCTTTGCGACCTCTCTCATCCTCCGGCACGTACCCGCTCCAGAAGATCGTTTTCCCGCGTTCGTCCACGGCCTGGAGCTCGACCCAGACGTCGAAGCCGTCAACGGTTCCCCCGGGAAAGAAATGCCCCACGTTTTTTGTCCTGACCACCACGTCCACACGGACCGTGTCTCCACGGCGAACAGCGGGGTTCACCCGATTCACCGGTGCGAGAACTTTCGCCGCCTCCGTGTACCCCGCCCCCACCCCGACGGCGAAGCCCATCTGGTCACCTTCGGCAAAAGTACTGGAAATCCGCGGCTCATCAGGGCTTGAAGCGGTAGCGCGCGGTTCTCTTTGGCCGGTGGGCTCCGTCGCTTGGCTGACGGCAAAGATGTCGACACTCACCTGGTCGTTCTTGAGGAATTCGGTGACAGTCCGCAGTTGCTCCTCGTCCTTGTTTACAAACGGTAGGGCCGTATTCGCCGCCGGAAACCGATGGCTGTGCACAAAACCATCGATGTTGCCCGCATCATTAGACGGCACCAGAGGCATGTGGCAATCGGCGCATTTCTTCGGCTGTTTCGGATAGTAGAAGGCTCGTGCCGAGTTACCCGATACACCGCTGTTCTGCCACCCATCATAGTCGTTGAAGCCGCGTTGCCATCGATAGCTGTTCACCGGGACATCGAGGTGAACCTTGTGGCAACTGGAGCAGTATTCCGGCGTCTGCCCCCGGAAGAAAGGCTTCATGAAAGTCTTGCGATGCGGTCCGGGGTCGAGCCGGACGACAAGGTCGTGGGCCCCCTTGATCAGCGGATTGTCGCTGGTTGCGAGATCGTGAAGCGGTGGATACTCGATAACAAAATCGCCGTTTCCCATCGAACTGTGCACAGCGACAATGGAGTGGCAGGAGGTGCAGGTGAGACCGGCATGGGCTTCCGGCTTATGGAGCTGCTCTTTGATCGGCTGGTCCATCATGCCGTTGAAGAAGACCGCGTGATCATGGCAGCCGGCACACCATTTTGAGGGCTTGGTACCGACTACGTCCTGCATGTATTCGATCGACTTCCGGTACCACTGATTGTTGAACGAAGAAAAACGATGGGCGCTCGAGGACCATTGCTTGTAAATGTCCGGGTGGCAGCCCTGGTTGGCGCACGATTCCGGCTTCATAAAAAAGGCCGACGGGATCGTACGATTCACGTCCGTGTTCGCCGAGGACGGAAAGAACGGACTGTCAGGTCCGGCCCCCTCTTCTTCCATTCGGGCGGGAACGACCAGCGGATTGACGATCTCCCAGGAAGGGTCAGGGTTGTAATGGTACCAGGTGCGAACACCGAGCGGAAGGAGCAGCGCGAGGACCGACGCAGCAACCAGCACTACCCACCCCTGCCTCCAGATGACACTGCCCGCAACCAAAAGCAGGAAGCCGAGGCTGATCACCGCGATGTGGCTCCAAAGCAGCCACTGGTAAGGCCGCGTGTTGCCGGTGACGACGAGAGCAGCGCCCAGAAGGCCACCGACGAGAATCAGCCCAAGCGCTATGTTGCTCAGCCACGGCAACCGGGCTAGCGAGCTTCGCCAGAAGACCACCAAAGCGACCAGCAGCGCGGCGCCGACGGCGACGTGGAGGAGGAGATTCGCCACATAGAAAATCGTCGGCGAATCGAAGGTGTAGAGGTAGGCGCTGTTGACAGCCAGAAGAGCCAGACTAACGCGTAACCACCGAGGCATAAGTTGTTCAGTCCCTGTGAAACCGCGAAGAATGCGGTACGACCGGCTGGGTCTCCGCAGACCCCGATAACTCGACTTGCGTATGTTCTTGCAAAGAGCGTGCCTGATTCATCGCGAGCCTCGAAAAAACTATACGACTCAGCACTTAAGTTCGAGTCCCCTAAGCCTGTCGCCGCCCCCGCCAACTTCACAATTTTGGATTAACATAAATTATATGTGATCCGAATGGTTAGGAAACCGCTTCCCGGAACAGGGAGAAGCGACCAAGTCATTGAGTTGTAAACCCTGCTCCCTTAATGGTATCTTCTCATAGATTTTATGAATCGGCTCCGGGAGCGCCTTAGAACCGACACCTCCGGCGTGAAGATTACGGTCCTGCTTTTTGCCGTCTTGCTCGCCATCAACTGCGCCGCCGTCTGGTTCATCCTGGTCGCCCGGCAAAACGTTCAGCAGATGGCGGCCCAGGATCTGCAACTGCAGACGACGGCCCAGGCCAAGTCGGTCGAAGCCTTGCTGGCCAACTTGCGTGGTGAATTTCTGTTCCTCTCCCAGTCCTCGCCTCAGACAACGTTGGTGACAGTCCTATCCAACCCCAACCCCATGGTGCAGCGGTGGGGCCGATTGAATGTCGAAGGACCGTTTCTCCGGTATCTGGAGGCCCGTCCTGAAGTGTCGCGTATGGTACTGCGGGATGGCGCCGGAAAGGCACTAGTCGTGGCCGCTCGCCGCGAGGGTGCACCGGTGCTGTTGCCGCCTGCCGATTTTGCCCAGCCCTCGACCAGCGGAGGAGATCTTTGGGCCAGCCAGTGGCCGGTCGGTGAAGGCCCGCCCGATAACGGTGTGCTGGAGACCGTCATCGTAATCAAGGACCTTCTAGCCGTCATTGCCCCGGGCAGTGAAGCCAAGTTGAAGATCGTCCAAGGCGAAGCTAAACAGGCACAGCCCACGGCCGCCGATTCCCTGGTCGCGACGGTCCCGGTTCAAGACGAGCACTGGAGCAAACCGATCCATTGGACCCTGATCCGCACTGAAAACCAGAGCCAGCTTATCTCCTCGGTCGCCAACCTCGCGGCCCACTACCGGGCGACGATCATTCTGAACCTGGTCGTCATGAGTTTGACCCTCGTCCTTGGGATCCTGGCTTTTCGCCAGGTCCGCCGGTCGGCTCTCCTGGAGGCAGAGAACCGCCATCAGGCCCGGGTGCGGGAGCTGGAGCGCCAGATGCTGCACAGCGAGCGACTGGCAAGCGTCGGCCGGCTGGCTGCCGGGCTGGCTCACGAGATTAACAACCCGCTGGAGGGAATCAGCAACTACCTCAGCCTGCTGGAAGAGGACCTCCGGGACGGGCGAACCGATGGCTGCCTGGAGCTAACGGCAGGAGTCAGAGAGGGCCTCAACCGCGCGGCCGGGATCACTCGCCAGGTCCTGGCGCTTTCTGATCCGGGAAGGACGCCGAAAAGACCGGTGAGTCTGAAAGCGGTTGCGAAGGAAACTTTCGATTTCGTCAGGTCAAACCCGGTCTTCCGGCACGTGCAAATGGAGTTGCGCCTCCCCGACCGCGATTTCGTCATCCAGGGCAACGCGATTACCCTTGGTCAAGTTGTCCTGAACCTGATCCTGAATGCCTGTGAGTACCAGGAGCAGGGAGGCAAAGTCGAGGTGTCGTTGGACGAAAGGGACGGGAAAGCCCAGCTGAAGGTTGCCGATCGGGGACCTGGGATCCCCGAAGAGGCGCTCCCAAGGATCTTCGAACCTTTCTTCTCCACTCGGGGTTCAACCGGTCTAGGTCTTTCACTCTGCCACTCGATTGTGACTGACCACGCCGGAGAGGTGAAAGCGGCAAATCGGACCGATGGCCCGGGCGCCGTCTTCACAGTCGAAATCGCGTTGTCAGTTGAGGAAGTGAAAACAGAGACGGCCGACAGCGGAGCGGGGATTACAAATTGATGCCAGGACGTAAGGGACGTAAGGGACATAAGGGACATAAGGGACACAAGAGACATAAGGGACAGAAGGGACATAAACGAGTTTATGTCCCTTCTGTCCCTTATGTCTCTTGTGTCCCTTATGTCCCTTATGTCCCTTACGTCCCTTGGGTCCCTGTCTCCTGAACAAGGCCTAGAGGCAGATATATGAGTTCACGAAGCAATACCAAAGGCACCGTCCTGATCGTCGATGACGAGACCTATGTGCGCGACTCTCTGGCGACCGTCATGAGGCGAAAAGGATACATGGTCCGAACCGCGCCCGGGGCCGATCAACTCCTGGCGTCCGGGGCCCTGCAGGGAGTCGACGTCGTCGTGACGGATCTCCGCATGCCGGGGCAGGATGGTTTAGCCTTCCTGCGCTCTCTGGCCGAAACGGAATCGACGGTTCCTGTCATCGTCCTGACCGGACACGGGACCGTCCCCTCGGCGGTGGAATGCATGAAGGCCGGGGCTTTCGACTATTTGCTCAAGCCCTCCACTCCGGACGAACTGGACCTCACGATAGAGCGAGCGCTCAATCAGACCACGATGAAGCGAGAACTGGACTACTTCCGTTCAACCGAGGTCCGCAGGCCGGGCCCGTCCGGTCCGGTCGGGGTGAGCACCGGCTGGAAACAGGTGCTGCGACTCGTGGAGGCGACAGCGCCGGCCGACACGACCGTGCTTCTGCTCGGTGAATCGGGGACCGGGAAGGGCGAAGTTGCTCGATTGGTGCATCAATATAGCCGGCGAGCCAAGAAACCCTTCGTTCGGGTCAACTGCGCTGCTATTCCAATCGACCTTTTTGAGAGCGAGTTCTTCGGACATCGGCGTGGCTCCTTCACAGGGGCGACCTCCGACCGGGAGGGCCGGTTTCGTGTCGCCCATCAGGGAACGTTGTTCATGGACGAGATCACATCCATGCCGGCCGCTGCCCAGGCGAAAGTGCTCAGGGTGCTCGAGGACGGCGTATTCGAGCGGGTCGGTGACAGCCACCCGACCTCGGTGGATGTCCGACTCGTGGCCGCATGCAACGTGGATCTCCAGGCTGAAGTCGATGCCGGGCGGTTTCGGCAGGACCTTTTCTACCGCATAAATGTTATGACCGTTCACATCCCCCCGCTTCGGGAGCGGAGGGAAGACATCCCGGTCCTGGCGGAGAGTTTCCTGGAGGAATTCCGGGCAAGGCTGGCACGGCCGGTGCAATCCTTCCACCCCGAAACCATGAAGGTCCTGGAGTGCTACCACTGGCCGGGCAATGTCCGGGAACTGCGAAATGTCATCGAGCGGGCGGTGCTCTTGGAGACCGGTGCCCAGCTGATGCCAACCAGCCTTCCCTTCGGTTTTCAACAACAGGGGGTGTCGACTACGGACCCGGAGCCGCAGGATCTGAACCTCCGCAGTGCCCTGGCCGCAGAGGAACGCCGGATTCTGAAGGCGGCTCTCGTTGAATCCAACGGGGTGAGGCGGGAGGCGGCCCGCCTGCTGGGCATCGATGAGCGCAACCTCTCCTATTTTCTGAAGAAGCATGGGCTGGCCGGAACGGGGGCCCGCGCATGAAGCTCGCCCGCGTCTTGATGAGTCTCGGCCTGGTCCTCTCCCTCGCATCCTGCGGCGGCGAAACGGAACGCCCCCAGCCAGGGACAAAACCGACCGAGACAGGAGGAGCGAGGCCCGAGGACAAAACCGGGCAGCCGACAGGCGGCACTCGTCAGTCCTCACCGCAGACGCCCGCAGGCGGAACGGCGACTCCCGCCTCCCGGCCGGAGACGGTTCCTGCCGGCAATTTTCTTTTCACCGATATCACCGCATTTTCCGGAGTTAAGTTCCGCCATTTCAATGACCCTTCGCCGCGCAAGTACCTTCCCGAAACCATGGGTGCCGGCGTGGCTTTCTTCGATTACGACAACGACGGGCTCCCGGACATCTACTTCGTCAACGGAGCAAAGCTCAAACCTCCACGTAGTGTGCCGGGCGCCGTGACCGGGGCGCTTTACCACAATCTGGGCAACCTGAAATTCCAGGAGACAACGGCAAAGGCGAAGCTCGATCAGCCGATGTTTGGGATGGGAGCTGCGGTGGGAGACTACGACAATGACGGGTTCACCGACCTCTTTATCAGCGGAGTCGACGAGGATCGGTTATACCGGAATTCGGGCAACGGCACGTTCGAAGACGTGACCGACCGCACAGGGCTGAACGACGTGGGGTTCGGATCGAGCGCCGCGTTCCTCGATTACGACCGCGACGGCTATCTGGACCTCTTCGTCGGGAGATACGTTGAATGGACACGCGAGACGGACATTCCCTGCAGCCCCGACGGGGTCCATCGAGTCTACTGCACGCCGGAAGTCTATCACGGAGAGAGCAATCGGCTGTACAAGAACCTCGGGGGCCGCAGGTTTAAAGACGTGACGCGCTCTTCGGGCATTTGGCACCCGGATGGGAAAACTCTGGGAGTGGCTATCCTGGATCACAATCGGGACGGTTGGCCGGATATCGCGGTCGCGAACGACACCGTTCGTAATTTTCTCTTTGTGAACAATCGGGACGGCACCTTTTCCGAGAACGGGGTGATGGCCGGAATGGCCTACAGCGAGTCGGGGGCGACCAGGGGCGGCATGGGTATTGACGCCGGGGACGCCGATGCAGACGGCTTCACCGATATCCTGGTCGGCAACTTCTCTCAGGAAATGAGCGCCCTCTACCGCGGCTCTCAGGCAGGCTTCTTCGTGGACGACGCGCCGCAGGCGGGTATCGGTCTGCCCACCCTTATGACCCTGGCATTTGGAACCCTTTTTTTGGACTATGACGGCGATGGACTCCTTGACATTCTGATAGCTAACGGCCATATCGAACCGGAGATCAACAAAACCCAGAGACTCCAGCAATACACTCAGCCAACTCACTTGTTCCGTAACGAAGGTCAGGGGAACTTCCGGCAGGTAAATGACAATCCAGGGAGTCCCTTGAAGGAAAGACTGGTTGGAAGAGGGCTGGCATCGGCTGATATCGATCGGGACGGCGACCTGGATATCGTCATCACCCAGAACGGCCTCGCCGCCAGGCTGTGGCGCAACAATGCCAAGCGGCACAGCTGGGTCCGGGTGCAACTGATGGGCACCCGCAGCAATCGTAGCGGATACGGGGCTGTCGTGAAGGCCATAGCAGGCAAGAACACCTGGACCCGGATGCTCTCCTCAGGCCGCTCTTACCTTTCTGCCTGCGAACCAGTCGTGACCATCGGTCTGGGTTCCACCACTCAACTCGACCGACTGGAAATCACCTGGCCTTCCGGACAGGTTCAGACGGTGAAACAACCGCCGCTGAATACCGTCTTGACTATCAAAGAGCAAGCACCGGCAAGTTAGGATCAGGTTTAACGGTTCGGGGTTCGGGGTTCGGGGTTCGGGGTTTGTCGACCCATTGAACCCGGACCTTGAACCTTGAACCCCCGAACCCAGAACCCCGAACCCCGAACCCCCGAGGCTTTATGCCCGTTTACGTCGGCACGTCAGGTTGGCAGTACAAGGACTGGGCGAAGACCTTCTACCCGCCCCGGACTGCGGGACTGCTCAATTACTATTCGGCCCGCTTCCAGACAGTGGAGGTTAACGCGACCTTCTACCGACTCCCGGAGAAACCAGTCTTCGAGAAATGGGAACGCGAAACTCCGGCCGATTTCGTCTTCGCGGTCAAAGCCAGCCGATACCTGACTCATATGAAGAAACTCCAGGACCCGGAGGAGCCAATCGGCCGA
>RPQK01000171.1 GCA_003819755.1 Acidobacteriota bacterium
AGGGCGCCCATGGTCTCCTCGAGCGGCGTGTCGGGATCCGGCCGGTGACTGTAGAAGATGTCGACGTAGTCGAGCTGCATACGGCGCAGGCTCTGGTTGAGGCTCGCTATCAGGTACTTGCGCGATCCCCATTCTCCGTAAGGCCCCGGCCACATCAGGTAGCCGGCTTTGTCCGAGATGATCATCTCATCCCGATGCGCCTTGAAGTGTTGATGGAGAATTGACCCGAAGGTGGTCTGGGCGGACCCGGGCGGAGGCCCATAGTTATTGGCCAGGTCAAAGTGGGTGATCCCGAGATCAAAGGCCCGAAAGATCATCTTCGTGGCGACTGAGGCATCATCCACGCCCCCGAAATTGTGCCAGAGTCCGAGTGAGATGGCGGGAAGTCGAAGACCGCTTTGGCCGCACCGCCGGTAGAGCATCGAGTCATATCGGCCAGGGTTCGCGCTGTAAGTCATTGCCTGTTTTTCCTCTCCGGGGATTCTAACGGTTGTTTCGCTCACGTTCCAGCCTGACCGCTTCCCGCAGCTCGCGGAATAGACGGGCGAAATCGCTCGGGCGGTGATGAGCGTTAAGGCCACTGGTGTTGGGGAGGAGCCAGACGAGTGAACCTTGCAGGCTTTCCTCCTGGCGTCCAAGTTGTGCTTTCGGCTGATCGAAGGCCTTCCTGAAGGCGTCAAGGCCAACGATCGCGACGGAAAGCGGGCGGAACCGACTTATCTTCTCCTCGAGCATCCGCCGTCCTGCCTGCAGTTCCGCTCGGTCCAGCTCGGCAGCGGCGACAGTCGCCCGGCTTACCAGGTTCGTTATCCCGCAACCGTGCTTGAGCAGTTCCTTTTCCTCAAAAGGCGAAAGAAGCCGGTCGGTGAAGCCGGCGGCAAACAAAGCCGGCCAGAACCGATTGCCGGGACGAGCGAAATGATGACCGACAGCCGCCGTGTAAAGACCGGGGTTGATGCCGCAGAACAAGACGGTAAGCCCCGGCGCGATTATATCGGGCACCGTTTTGCCGATGGCCGCCTGAAGCTCCTCCTTGGTTGGGCGTTTGTTCATTGTCCGTGTCGGTCCGTGTTCGTCCGCGTCAGTCGGCGTCAGTCTGTGTCTCCAGGCTAGACTTAAGCGCTGCCCGGGCGAGCAGGCGCGTCGAATCCAGGCAGGGCAGGGGGGAGACTTCATCCGTGATCAGCAGCGGGATCTCCGTGCAGCCCAGAACGACCGCCTGGCACCCGGCACCCCGCAACCCGTCAATCACGGAGCAGAAGTACTGGCGCGACGATTCTTCCAATCGCCCGTAAACCAACTCATCGAAAATAATCTGGTTTATCTTTTCCCGGTCCAGTTTCCCGGGAATCAGCCGCTCGACACCGGCCGCTCCAAACCGGGAGGGATAGACAGGTCCCTCCATCAGGAATCGGGTGCCTAGAACTCCAACCTTCCGGAATCGCCGGGCTAGCGCCTCGTTCGCGACCGCCTCACCGATGTGCAACCAGGGCAGACCCGCTTCTTTTTCCATGTCATGGAAATCAAAAGCCTCGTGGACGGTGTTGTCAGGACATATCAGTAACTGCGCGCCCGCGTCCGCGAGCTTCCTGGCGGACCGCAGCATCAGGTCCCCGACTTCTTTCCATTGCCCGCCCTCGATGTACGCCATGTACTCGCTGAGGGGAATGGTGTGCATAGTGATCTCCGGGTGAGCGTGTGGGCCGAGATAAGCGGCGCCCTCCGCGCAGATTGTCCGGTAACATAGCGCGGCGCCTTCTGCGCTGACTGCGACAATCCCGATGTGTTTCGGCATTCTATTCTTCTCTCCTTCTCCCTCATTATGACCGCAACCTCAATGTGCCGCTACGGAAGCGAGGGGTCTGGTCCGTCCTATCGGGCCGAATTACGGCTATACTCAAGACGATGAACCATCGTCTGTTTGTCCTTATGGCGTTCTTCATTACTGCTACTGTTCTCGGACAGACCCGAAATGACCTCGATCCTCTGGGTCGCATCCACATGCCCATCGGGCTTCCCGATACCCTCGACAGTCTCAAGACGTTCGTAGAGGCCGAAGGCGCGTTTAGTCCGGGTTTCGCCAGCTATGGTATCTACTTCTGGGTTTTCGATCCCGAGAGCAACAGGCTGGCCGCGTCGACTACGCCCGGTGTCTCAGTCAGCCGGGGCCTAAGGGGCGCGGGCCTTCTCGTCCCTTGGATCCGCTGGTCGACGGGTGAGCTTGAGTTGACCACGGACGTCTGCGAGTTCCGGCGGGGTGCGGCGGATTCAGAAGGATTCGTTACGGCAGCCACCGTTCACTTGAAGAATCAGGCGAAGAGGAAGCGCAGCCTGTCAATCTATGCCGCTCTCCGTCCTCTGGGGCCTGCGGGCGGGCCGGTTACGGCACTGAGCACCGGCCTCGAGAAACGAGCGCTTCTCGTTGACGGTAAGGTTGCGCTTCTGGCGGGGAGGAAAGTCGATCAGGCCGGCGTTGTTGGCGTGGACCAGATTGGAGACGCTGCGAAAAAAGGGTCGGTTCCGGCAGAGCAGCAGGCGTCCTCGGCGTCCGGCGATTGTTCCGGGGCGCTGCGCTTCGACCTGAAGCTGGGATCGAATGGCGAAGAGACGATCAGTTTCATTTGCCCGGTCCTCCCGGGCCGCCGGGCCGTCGGGCACAAGTGGGACGGCACGAGCGAGTGGGCACAGCTGGACGAGGCCCGGCCGAACCCGGCCGAAGGGGGAGCTCTGCAGCCGGACCCGGGTCTGGAGTACTATGGCGCGCTCGACGTTAATCGGGAAGTCGCTCGCCTTTTTGAGGCGGCTTCCGCCTACTGGCAGGAGTTCACGACACGTATCCAGGTCAAAGTGCCGGATCCCAAGTGGGCCGCCTCTCTCGCTTCTATCAGCGGGCATCTGGCTCTATGCCTGAACGAAGGGGCGCCCGACGTCTCGGTCGTAAACTACAACGTCTTCAACCGCGACGGAGTTTACACGGCCAATGTCCTTCAGAAGTCCGGTCATTCGGACATCGCTTCCCGGATCATCGACTATTTCTTCCAGCATCCGTTTAACGGGCGGATCTACCCGGAGGCGGACAATCCCGGGCAAATCCTGTGGCTCGCCGGACAACAGTGGATGTTCAGCCGGGATGAGGCTTGGGCGAAGCGAGTCTATCCTTCAGCCAAGCGGCTGGCTGAGATGGTGGAGTACTACCGGACCACCGCGGGTCCTCACTGGGTCTCGCTCAATAGCCTGGATTTCGGAGGAGTCGTTCCCGAAGCGGAGAGGCAGGAGCTCAAGCCGGGACGATGTGACGGACAGCACCCGGAGTACACCGAAGCATTCGATATCGCCGGGCTGCGCTATGCTTCGGTCGTCGCCAGGGCGGCCGGCAAGTTGCAAGACTCTTTTAAGTGGATGAGCCTCGGTGAAAAGCTGATGGGGACGTACGAGCGCCGGTTTAGCGGACGCCTGGCGAAGGAGTACGGGAGCTACTGCGTCCTCTGGCCCTGCTCGCTTTATCCGACCCGTTTTGGCAGAGCTTTTGATCAGTTCAAATCGATCAGTGCCCAGGAACCGGCGGGCTGGCGCTATTTCCCCTTAGCGACGTCGCACCAGGGTTTGATGACAGGCGTTCGCGAATGCGGCTACAAGACTCTTGCTTCGCACCTGGATCACGAACAGATGAAAGGCTGGTATCTGCTGGACGAGGGAGGGAAGAGCGGCCCTGGCGGCTGGCAATATGCGCGCACGACCTGGGATTCGGGTGTCGCGATGCCCCACGGCTGGGCGATTGCCGAGTTCTGGCTCCTGATGAGAGACAGCCTCGTTCACGAAGACGGGAACCGGCTCGTCCTTTTTGCCGGGATTCCGCCCGACTGGTTCAAGGACCCGACCGGGCTGGCCCTGACCGCGCTTCCCACCCATTTCGGGCTCCTTTCCGTGAGCTACGGCTACAAGGAGGGCAAAGCGACGCTTAAGATCGAAGGAGAAGCCGCTCCTCCCGGCGGGTTTGCTCTACATATTCCCGAGCCGTTCAAGGTGGAGCTCGAGGGGAAGAGCAAGAAACGTGTCCAGGTCATGCCAAGTGGTGAGTTGAGCATCCCGGCGGGAGTCAAAGAGGTGGAATTGGTGTTGACGACGGGATAGATCAGGTGAAAAGGGGGCGCCCATGGCATTCCAACTTTGCAGTAGTGCGTTTGAACCGGACCAGAGAATTCCGAAGAAGTACACGTGTGAGGGACTGGACGTTTCAGTGCCGCTCAGCTGGACGGAGATTCCAGCAGGGACCAAGAGCCTGGCGCTGATCGCCGATGACCCGGATGCCCCGGGTGGAACCTGGGTGCACTGGGTCCTGTACGACCTCCCGGCTTCGCTTCCGCACTTGTCCGAAGGCCTGCCGGGTAAGGAGACGCTCGAAAACGGCGCCAAACAGGGAATAAACGACTTCCGGCGGCTTGGGTATGGCGGACCGTGTCCGCCTCCGGGGCCCGTCCATCGGTATTTCTTTAAGCTCTATGCGCTGGACCGGATGACCGGCCTTCCGCCACGAGCGACGAAACGGCAGTTGCTGGAAGCGATCAAAGGCCACACTCTGGGTGAGGCGCAGCTGGTGGGGGTGTATAGCCGGTGACTGCAAAGACGAAAGGACCCCAAGGACCTCAAAGATCTCAAGGACGGCCGTTGCCACACCGCCCTGGAGGTCTTTGAGGTCCTTGGGGTCCTTTGGGTCCTTTGGTCCAGCTCTTACCAGTTGAACGTCTCCTTGATCTCCCGCGTGTTGTACTTCTTCAGGTATTTCTCGTGCCCTTGATCGGCGGGGTAGGCGCCGGAGTGGGAGGGCAGTGGGCCGACAGTGTCGGCATTGGCGGAATTCAGGTCCATGTCCTTCCCGAACCCAGCCGCGTAAACCAGGAAACTCCTCGTCCAGCCGGTTGGAACCGGAGGCAGTTCGCCCGCCTCGAACTCGGCAGTGATTTCGTCGCCGTGGTGCATGACGACGTACATGTCATCCTTAGCCTGCAAAAGGGGCCTCACATTTCCGTAGCGCGTGTATCGGCCCAGATGATTCTTCCACGGTGAGGTGGTCGAGCGGTCCTGGTAGTCGTACATCGGAGGATTCTGACCGTCCGGTTTCACTTCCCGCGGATACCCGTAAAACGCGAAATCGGCGTGGTCCGCTGGAAGGGTGGTGACGCGGGGCTCCGCCGGACCCGAATAAGTGTCGACCAGGATCTGGTCCCAGTAGATCCTCATCGACGTTACGATCTTCACCCGGAAGTCCCCGGGATGAAGGAATTTGCCGGTGAGGTCGAGAGTCATGGTTTTCGGCAGGCCGGCCGGAAAACCGATGCTGTCGAGGACAGTCAGCCAGCGGCCCTCGGCGTCAATCACCTGCAGATAGGGCGGGACCAGTTTCGCACCAGCCTGCGACGCGGCCAGGTTGGACGACGAATCGGCGTAGTCGATCCAGGCCGTCAGCAGGAGCAGTACCCGCCTGGATTGGCTCTGGTCACCCAAATCGAGGATCAGTTCGTGCGGCTCCGCGTAGCCTTTGAAAGGCAGAAGTTTGAAGGAATCCGGGTATTTGCGATCGACCGTCAACAGAGCCCGACGGACGTCTCGTCCCTTTTCGTCCGTCGCCGAGACCGGCGGCTGCGAGCTCTTGGTTACAAAGAGTTTGAAGGCCGGGTAAGGAGGCGCGGGCATCAGCTTCTCGTCCGGGTAGACCGCCGTTTCAGCGGGGTGATCGACAGCCAACAGCTTCACCTCATCGATGAACATCACTTCTTCGAGCTGATTGTTCATCTTGATCGAGTAGCGGCCGTTCTTCGGTTGAGGAACCACGTTGGCGATCTTGACGTATTCGTCGACATCGGTGGATCCGTACGTTCCGGGCGCCACCAGGTAACCGACGGCGCTGCCACCCAGAAAATCGGTCACGAAATCGTATTTCAAGCCGTTCCAGGCGTACAAGAGCGGGCAGGAGGTCCCCTTGCGATCGACTTCCTCGATCTTCACCGGCTCTCCCGCCGGCCGATCAAGCTCGGCCTGGAGCACTCCCGTAGGCCACAGGATGCGGATGGAATCGGCGAGCCGCTTGCTGCCGAGTCCGAAGACCAGTTCCGGCGAGCTTTGCGACAAAAACCCGACATTTCCGTTCACTTCGAGCTTCTGCCAGGCTTGGCCGGCCCGGATTTCGAGTTTCGCACCCAGGCCGCCCTTGTTGTCACGCAGCCCTGACAGGTCAATCCGAACAGACTGGTTCTGGCTGGCGCCGTCGTTCCGCAGAAGCAGCGGTTTCCCGCCGTTGTTCATGATGAATAGGTCGTTGTCGCCATCTCCGTCGTAGTCCGCGATCGCGGCGCTGCGGGCCGACCCGGTGGAGAGGCCGACGAGTCCCGATTGCTCCGAGACGTCGGTGAATCCCGATGCGCCCTGGTTCTTAAGCAGGCGCGACTTCTCGCCGATGAGCAGCAGGTCCAGCCAGCCGTCGTTGTCATAGTCAAACACCAGGCTGCCCCAGGCGGCAGCGGCCGGGCTCGTTCCGGCCGGCCCCATTTCACTGAACTTCTGGCCAGCGCTGTTCTTCCAGACGGGAGATCCTTGGCCCGGCAGCACGAGATCCTGGAAACTGTCCTTATTCAGATCGCCTGAACTGGCTCCCCCCGGGTTTGTGGCAGTTAGTCCAAGCGTTGGAGCGACGTCTTCGAATGTCCCGTCCCGCTTGTTGCTGTAGAGATTGGGGGCGGCGCCGCGGTTAATGACCAGGAAATCGATGTCACGGCTGTTGTTGTAGTCGAGGAAGATGACCGCGGTGCTCTTGGCCTTGCCTCCGGTTACCTTGGCTTGCGCTCCGACGTCGGCAAAAGTGCCGTTGCCATTGTTGCGAAGCAGCTGATTCTCTTGTCCCTCAAAATCATCAGGGAAAACGAAAGTCTCTTTGGAAGGTATGACGGCCAGGTTGACGAAGTTAGTGACGTAGATGTCCAAATCGCCGTCGTGGTCGTAATCGAAGAAAGCCGCGCTCAGGCTCCATCGGTTTGGAGTATTGGCCAGCCCGGCTGCCTGGGTCACGTCGGTGAATTTGCCGTTTTTCTCGTTGCGAAACAGGTAGTTGCCGCCGTAGCCGGTCACAAAAAGGTCCGGGAAACCATCGTTGTTGAAATCGCCGACTGCCGCTCCCATTCCGGCGTGCTTGAGGCCGACACCCGCTTCCGCCGTTACATCCTGAAACTTGCCGCTGCCCGCGTTGCGGAAGAGTCTGTTGCCCGATCCCGACGGGCCGCCTGAATTGACCACAAACAGATCCATCTTCCCGTCTTTGTCGAAATCGAGGAATGCGCTCCCGGAACCGAGACCTGCAACCAACGTCTTCTCGGCCGCTTCTTTCGAAAATTCCCCGCGCTTCCACGTGGTTCCCAACGGATTCTTCCCGGTCCCCTGGTGAACGAACTGGATATTGGATTCCGCGGTGGCATCGACGAACCGAATGGTGAGCTGTTTAGCCGATGCCGGATCGAGCGGGTCATATTGTCCGATTCCCAGCGCATACCGGCCTTCTTCGCCATACTGCACTCCCATCGCACCCATGGGGCCTCCGGCCTGATCGCCGGATTTCAGCTGCTGGAATCGCTGCATGGCCTGTCGGCTTTCCTCCTGTTTGCCTGCGCGCATGAGAGTCATCGCCAGGTTGTATAGGGCGGAAACGTGGTGCGGCTCTCCTTCGAGGACTTTCTGGAAGGAAGCGATCGCCGCTTCGTATTCGCGGTTCCTGGCGTGGAGAAGGCCCAGATTATAGTGAGTCGCGGGATCGGCCGGATCCCTCGCGAGGACCTGTTGGAAGTGTTGGACCGCCTCTTCCCGATTCTTCTCTTTGCCGACGATAAGACCCAGCATGAAATGGGCGTGCGGCTGCTTCGGGTCTTGCTTGAGCACCTCGCGGAATTGCTCGGCTGCCTTGGGATAGTCGGCCAGATAGTAATGAGCGATTCCGAGGTTGACCCGGGCGGTGACGAAGTTCGGTTGTGCCTGGAGCGCTTTTTGAAACTCCTCCGCAGCCGGTCGGAACTCGTACTGTTCCAGGTAGGCGACTCCCCGGTTGTTGTACCGGAAGGGGTCGGCCGGTTGCCCGGAAACGAGGAGACACTGGAGCATTATGAAAAAGACGAAGGTTCGCCATCGCATAGGTGTAATCGTACAACGAGAAGGGGTTTCTTTGGAGTGGGAGGGGATCATAGCGTTCCCGGGTGGCGAAAAGGATTTATCCACGAACCAACACGAACGAACACGAACAGACGTCGTTCGTGTTCGTTCGTGTTCGTTCGTGTTGGTTGGTGGATAACAGATTCTCGCGGACCAAATCCCCTGCCCATCCAGCCGTCGACTCCAACTTGCTTTTTGATTTTGGCTCTCGACTCCGTTATAAACAGGGGGAGCAATTCCTCTAGAAACTTCTTGACACCTGAAGTCATCTTTGTGATTAGCCTGCTTGTTTTTTGCCAGTGATGCGGGCCAGGCAAGGAAGACCTTCGAGAAGTACGGGGACGGGCCGTCTTTTGCCGTAGAATAGCAATAGAGAGATACAAAGGGCGATATGTTTGAGAAGTACACAGAGAAGGCGAGGCGGGTTATTTTCTTTGCCCGCTACGAGGCTAGCCAGCTTGGTTCCCGCTCCATCGAGACCGAACACATCCTACTCGGGTTGCTGCGAGAGGACAAAGCACTAGCCAGTCGATTTTTTCCTCGGACTGAGACCGCGCTGGAAAACATTCGCAAGCAGGTCGAAGGTCGATCTCCATCCAGGGAAAAGGTGTCCACGTCGGTCGAACTGCCTCTGAGCGACGAGTCCAAGCGAGTGCTGACGTACGCGGCCGAAGAAGCGGACAGGCTGCTGTGCAACTACATCGGAACGGAACATCTGTTGCTCGGTCTTTTGCGCGAAGAGAAGTCTTTTGCAGCCAACATCTTGTATGAGAAGGGTTTGCGGCTGACGCGAGTCCGCGAGGAGTTGGCTCCGGCGTCCGACCGTCCGGCTCCGAGCAAACCGAAAGATTCCTTGATTCTCACCGAGTTCAGCCGTGACCTCACGGAGGCGGCCGCCAACGCGACCCTCGACCCACTGATCGGACGAGAGGCCGAAATAGAGCGCGTGATCCAGATTCTTTGCCGCCGAACCAAGAACAACCCTGTCCTGATCGGTGAACCCGGTGTCGGCAAGACCGCGATCGTCGAAGGTCTGGCCCAGAAGGTTGTGGCCGGTGAAGTTCCTTCCATGCTCAATGACAAACGCCTTCTGGCTCTCGACATCTCCCTGATCGTGGCGGGAACCAAGTACCGCGGCCAGTTTGAAGAGAGACTCAAGGCGATCATGAAGGAGCTGGTCGAGAATCCGAACTTCATAATCTTCATCGATGAGCTTCACACGCTGGTGGGTGCCGGATCAGCGGAAGGTTCGCTCGATGCCGCCAACATCCTGAAACCGGCTCTGTCCCGTGGCGAGATCCAGTGCATCGGGGCGACGACGCCGTATGAGTACCGCCGCTCGATCGAGAAGGACCGGGCGTTGGAACGCCGGTTCCAGGCCATTAAGGTGGCGCCGCCGACCGAGTCCGAGACGATCGAGATCATCAACGGTATCAAGGATCGATACGAAGGTTTTCACCAGGTCGAATAC
The DNA here is from genome assembly GCA_003819755.1 of Acidobacteriota bacterium. GTDB lineage: Bacteria > Acidobacteriota > UBA6911 > RPQK01 > RPQK01 > RPQK01. Next base: position 9,659 of record RPQK01000171.1, read on the forward strand.
ACGGACGATGCCATCCAGTCGGCTGTTTTCGAGTCGAGCCGGTACATCCCGGATCGCTTTCTGCCCGACAAGGCCATTGACGTTCTCGACGAGGCGGGCGCGCGGGTGAAGCTGAACAACACCACGATGCCGGACGAAGTGGTCGACATCCAGAAGCGGATCAAAGTGATCGTCAGGCAGATGGACCATGCGATCTCAACCAAGGAATTCGACCGGGCCATCAAGTTAAAAGATCAGGAACTGCAGGAACGCGAAGCTCTGCAGGAGATCAAGGAACGCTGGAAGGTGAAAAACCGCGTGCCGCCGCGAGTCGGCAAGCACGAGGTCGAGCAGGTCATCTCCCGGTGGACCGGGATTCCCGTGACGGCGCTGCAGGAAGAAGAGACGCAGAAGCTGCTGCGGATGGAGGAAGAGCTGCACAGGCGCGTCATCAGCCAGGAGAAGGCGATTTCCGCCCTTTCCCGGGCGATTCGACGCAGCCGCGCCGGCATGAAGAACCCGAACCGGCCGGTCGGATCGTTCCTGTTCCTCGGTCCGACGGGCGTCGGAAAAACTGAGCTCGCGAAAGCCCTGTCGTCTTTCCTGTTTGGCAGCGAAAAGTCGTTGATACGTTTCGACATGTCGGAATACATGGAGAAGCACTCGGTGTCGAAACTGATCGGCTCTCCTCCCGGCTACATCGGGCATGAGGAAGGCGGGCAGCTGACCGAAAAGATCAAGAGGAACCCGTATTCGGTGGTGTTGCTCGATGAAATCGAAAAAGCGCATTTCGACATCTTCAACATCCTGTTGCAGGTTTTCGAAGACGGCCAACTGACCGATTCGCACGGTAACGCGATCGATTTTAAGAACACGATCCTGATTATGACGTCGAATATCGGCGCGCGTTATCTGACCAGCAAGTCGCAGGTCGGGTTTACGACGACCGCCGAGGCCGGTCGACAGAAGATCGAGGATCTGATCCTGAATGAAGTCAAACGTGTCTTCAACCCGGAGTTCATCAACCGGCTGGACGAGATTATCCTGTTCGAGTCGTTGAACGAAGACGACCTTCTGCAGATTGTGGACTTGCTCCTGGGGCAGGTGAACGACAATCTGGCTGGGAAGTCCATCGACATTACTCTGGACGAGGACGCGAAGCGGTGGATCATCGATAAGACCTGCGGGGACCGGAGTTACGGGGCCCGCCCGTTGCGCCGCGCGGTGCAGAAGTACATTGAGGATCCCGTTTCCGAACTGATGATCCAGGGAAAATTGAAAGAAAAACAGACTCTCGCCGTCTATTTGAAGGATGGGGCCCTTTATTACCGTCCCAAGGGGTCAAAAAATGACGGTGTGCTCCTATCCTGTGGATCTGTGTAAGTGCGCATTTGGGAGTGCAAGGGTGCGCCGGCCGGAGGAAAAGACCTCAAGGACCGCAAGGAC
>RPQK01000172.1 GCA_003819755.1 Acidobacteriota bacterium
GGGGACGCCCCCACTCTCGATCCTTATTTGAGCGCTTATGCCCAAGGGGGTCGAAAAGCGGGGCCAAAGACGTCAGCACCGGTACCGACATTCCAGGGTCCAGCCGAGATCCTCAGTCTTGCCATGGGGACGCTCCTTTCGGTGGTGGCCGTCAAACGGCTTGTGCTATGCCCCATGATAGTGCAGGCATGGAAATGGAAAAAGCCGCGCCGGGCTGATAATGGAATCAGAAAGACAGTCAGATCCTAACGAGGCTCGCAAATATGGGTCAGCACATCGTCACCGGTGCTTTTGGCTATTCGGGCAAATACATCGCAGCCCGCCTTCTGCGAGAAGGACAGACCGTCCATACGATCACCAACTCTCCCAACCGGGCAAATCCTTTTGAGGGACGTGTCACGGCTTCTCCGCTTCACTTTGACGACCCGCCTAAACTTGCTCAGACCTTACGGGGCGCTGATGTCGTCTACAACACCTACTGGGTCCGATTTAATTACGGGGAGTTTAGCCAGGCGCACGCCGTCGAAAACACCATTAAACTTTTCTCGGCGGCCCGTGAGGCAGGAGTGCCGAGAATCGTGCACGTGAGCATAACCAACCCCTCGGAGGAGAGCGATCTCGAGTACTTCCGAGGCAAGGCTGTTCTTGAGCGCAAGTTACAGGAGTCCGGGCTGTCCTACGCCATTCTCAGGCCCGCCGTCCTGTTCGGCAAAGAAGACATCCTGGTGAACAACATCGCCTGGGTTCTGCGCAGGTTCCCTTTGTTCGGGGTCTTCGGGGACGGCTCTTACCGCCTGCAGCCGATCTTAGTCGATGATCTCGCTGAACTGGCGGTGCGCGAAGGAGAAAAGACCTCAAACTCGATCGTCGACGCCATCGGGCCGGAGACTTTCACCTTTCGGGGCCTGGTGCAGGCGATTGGCGCAATCATAGGCAAACCGAGGCGGATCATTTCGGTATCGCCGGCGGTCGGACACTTCGCGGCCTCGGTCATCGGGAAACTGGTTGGGGATGTCTTCCTGACCCGGGACGAGATTTCGGGACTGATGCGGGGCCTGCTGGCGACCTCCTCGGCCCCGGCCGGAAAAACAAAACTGACCGATTGGGCAAGAACTCACGCCAACGAGCTGGGCAGCCGGTATTCAAGCGAGCTAGCCCGGCGTCGTAACCGGACGGAGGCGTACGAAAGACTCTAGCATCGGCATAGCACCGGTTTTACAGCGCCGCGCACGACGCAATCCTGCCAATCCTGTACTCCTGTCAAAATGAGTTTCCCTGACAAAGTCAACAGGACTGACAGGATTGACAAGATCGACAGGATTGCGTCGTGCGCGGCGCTGGTAAAACCGTTCCCAATTCCTTCGTTAACCCAATCCGGTCAGGCAAGGATTGCGTGCGGCACAGGTTCGGATCGCGCTGACAAGTTCTTCCGACGGCCCGCCTTTGGTTAAGTAGGCAGCGGCTCCCGCCTTGAGCATGGCCGCGGCCACGTCGGAGCTTTCGTGCATCGACAATCCGATGATCTGCGTATCGGGGAACTGATCTCTTATCAGCTTGGTGGCCTCGATGCCGTCCATAACCGGCATACTCACGTCCATCACGACGACGTCAGGTCTGAGCTGGCGGCTCAATTCGCACGCCTGCTTCCCGTCAGCCGCTTCTCCAACGATTTCAAGATCGGGCTCGTACATCAACATGCTGAGGAGACCCTGTCGAACAATTTTGTGATCGTCTGCGAGCAGCACTCGAAGTTTTCCATCACCCGGGCGTCTCCCTTTGACGGCACCCTGGACCGGTGGCTTGTGGACGGCGGGTATTTTTGAAACATCGGTTTCCAGGTTGATAGGGGCTTTCAGCAGTATCCGTGTGCCAACGTCCGGCGCACTCCGGATATCGACCATGCCTCCAAGGTAGCTGAGGCGCTCGCGAATGCTGAAGAGCCCAAACCGTCCATCCGGAGCCGGTTTAGCATCGAGGGAGTCGACCTCAAATCCCTTTCCTTCATCCAGCACCTCCACGCAGCACCAGTCGTCATCCCTTGCCATCCTGACTTCCGCCGAATCGGTCTTCGCATGCTTCGCGACGTTGAAAAGGAGCTCGCGCACAGCGTAGAACAGGAACAAACGGACATGTTCGTCAGGTTCGGCGGATTCCTCGGCGCGGACCTGGACGGACAATCCGTGACGGCTCTTCATCTGCCCCGCGAGCCAGTTCAGGCCGGCGGCCAGTCCTACGTCGTGAAGGACGGGAGGACTCAACTCGACCGCCAGCGACCTGGACGCGGACAAAGCTACGTTGATATCACGGTCGACGTCGGCGAGGATGGCGGCAAGGCGGTCATCAGCCACCAGTCGTCTGGCCACTTCGAGTTGCATGCGGGAAGCGACCAGGACCTGCTGTATGTGATCGTGCAGAATCGTGGTGACTCTTCGTCGCTCCAACTGCTCCGCCTGAGACAGTTCCACGGAAAGCGCCCGCAGCCGGTTCGCAAGCTGCTGCACCTGCACGGTTCGCTCGGCCACGCGTTGCTCAAGCGTCGCGGCTAATTCCTCGGTCATACGTCGCTGCCGGCGCTCGGACTCCAAGGATCGAATCCGTTCCATCGCAATCGCGACGTGATCGGTCACCGTTTTCATCAGTGAGAGGTCGTCGTCTGAAAACCGGGTCTTGGTCTTGGAACCGAAAGAGACGGTACCGATCACTTTTCCACCGGTGGTGAGCAGCGGGTGGCAGGCGTAGGCCTGAATTCCGTAACTTTTGACAAGATCCATCCGAGGATCGGACACCTCCTGGATGTTCTCCGCAACGAAGCGGACGCCCTGCTGTGCGACGCATCCGCAAACCGCGTCGCCCATGTTCAGCCATTCAATCCTGCGGGCAGCGTCTTCCGAGATGCCGCTACAGGCGTTGAGGTGCAGGCGTTTCTTGTCCTCGTCGGTCAGGAAGTTGAAGAACGCGTGACAGCCGAGGAAGGACATGACCTTCGTGCACAACTCCTCGACCAAGGATTGTGGGCTGTCGCTCAGAAGCAGCCGGCCGGCCACTTCAGACAAAAGCGCAAGTCGTTCTTTGGTCTGCGTCATCCTTCCACCTCACCTCTCCGTCAACCTCTCAGGAATCATATCCCTCCTCGGAGGCCGAATTCAAAACAGGAGAGAACGGGGCGCCCGATCAATATCCACCATACTTTCGCGCCGCCTCGAAGTAGGCCCGGTAGTTGGCCGCTATCTTTGCGGAGATTGGGAGTTCGATCGGCCCGCCGGTCGGCAACATGAGATAGCCGCCGCCGGCTTTGGCAGCAGTCATGATTTCCCGCACCCGGCGGTCGATGTATTCGGGCGTCTGGTTGTCCAGTTCATTGCACTGAATCCCGCCCCAAAGAGCCATCCTTCCGCCCAGACGCTCCTTGAGTTGCTCCATGGAGACATCGGCAGTCGTCGCGGGCAGCACCTCAAGCGGCTCGAGGGCGTGCGGGCCTAGAGCGGAGATCATGTCAAGAATGGGAGCCAGCTTCCCATGCGCGTGCAGGATCGCGTAGTTACCGGAGTCCCGGACCACGGCGATCAACTCGTCCAGGAAATCGACGACCAGTTTCTGAAAGTACCGTGGGTGAAGCAGCGTCGGCCCGGCGTACTCCGGCCCCCAGAAACGGAAGCCTATCCCCCTGACTTCCGCGCAGACTCGTGCCAGGCCTGCGCGAAGAGCCTCATGGGTTGCCTGCATCATCTCCATGATCAGCGCTTCGTCATCCATGAGCATCAAGGCGAAGCGGTCATAGTGGAACAGTGACACGACGTAGCCGAGCGTGTCGCCCAGGCTAACCTCCACGAAAGCCTCCTCGCCGGCATGCTTGATCTGCCGCCTTAGCGGTTCGAGATTCACCCGATGGTCCTCTGCCGGAATCGAAAGGAACTTCCGGGCGTCGTCCGCTGATTCCACGAAGGCTTTCAGTTGCCAGCTGGTAGCAACGCGCGGATCTTTCCGGTAGGCAGCGGTCAACTCACCCTTCGGCGTGCCGATGACCTGGGTCGTAATGGTGCTGTCACCGACCATCTCTGAGCTCGAGCGCACGGCATAGGGATCCTCAATCCACTTCACGATGTTGACCCCGGTCATGACTACGGGATCGCCCAACTCCTGCTGGACATCAAGCAGCGGCGCGGCTGAGGGCTCATCGAGGTACCAGGCCCCGAGGCTCAGGTGGGACATCTCGTAAAGCGTAACCGGCACCCGATCAGGCTGCCGACCTTCGAGTGTGGCGATCACGCGCTCGCGGACCGTGAAGGGGTGGTGACTATCGACCATCGATTTGTTCCAACAGCCTGATCCTTATGCGCATCTTTGAACCACCCGACATTTCGCAAGCACGGCGAGCTTGTGAAGTGCGGCCATGCCGGAATACGTGCCTGGGCAAACCAATGAGGCTAAGGGCCCTGCACTTTATACACATCTCGGAACATGTGTTAGCGCTGACGGAGGCGCCGCCACCCAGCGAAACAGAGCCCTGAGCGGAGTGTCTTTTGCGGAGCGATGCGGCTGTTGCGGTCACGACCAATCCCAGCCTTGATCTGTGCTCACCGCAGCGGCCGCATCGCTCCGCAAAAGACGCTCCGCTCAGGGCTCTGTTTCGCTGGGTGGCGGCGCCTCCGTCAGCGCTCCGCTACTTGAGAGCGGTCCCGAGATGTGTATAAAGTTCAGGGCATGGCCACCGCACTCCAAAGAGAAGGTGCTCGCCCCCTCGGCTTCTTCAACCCTTTCCGCCGGCCTGCGGCGAGCCAATTCGCGCGGCGTCGTGCGCGGTTGGTGGCGCCTCAGTCCTCAGTTCTTAGCCGTTTCCGCCACTAGCCGCTTCACCATTTGTTCCAGAGCTTCGACTCGGTCCTTAAGGGCTGCCGCTTCTTCCTCGCGGACGGTTGCCTCGCGCTTCAGACTTGAGACCTCCGTGTTCTGTCGATCGATCACCTTTGCCTGCTCCACAGTATATAGGGTCAGTTCCTCGATCTTGCGAAGCAACTGCATCTGGAACTCGCCCAGGTTCACTCCGTTTTCCCGGATTTCACTGGCCTTCGGAACATCGGGCAGGTGCTTCTCGGACTTCACGTACCGCTCGAGTTGAGGCAGCGGCGTCAACTGGTAGTCGGGTTCGAAGACATAATCCGGAACCGGTGCCGCCGGAGCGCCATAGAGAATGCTGCCCGTGACGCGCACATTCCCGGCGACGTGAAGCCGCTCACTTGGCGTGCTCGTTCCGATTCCCACGTTTCCGGTGTTCAAGACAACCATGCGCTCGGTTGCCAGATCACGGTCGACAAAAGCAAATCGCCCGTCCCGATGCAGGCTGGAAGCGATGAAAACCAAGGCTCCGTATTCCAGCATTTCCCCGATCACGCGGCCCCGGAACTGGACCTTGCCCAGATAGTCTCCGGTAAGAATGTCCGAGGGGGCGGTATTGGTTCCCCGCCCACGTTCAAATAGGAAAGCAGGAGCGTGGCTGGGCGTCGCGTCGTTGTAACGGCGGAATTTGCCGAGCGCCTGGCTGCCCTCGACCACAAGTTGGCGGTCCGGAATCGGGGTTCCGATGCCGACGAAGGTTTCCGCGCTCGCCGAGTTAAAACCGTTCACGGCGCCGAGAACCACGCTGTTCGACCGGCCGACATAGGCGCGGTACCCGATGGCGGTCGCATTAATGACTGGGTTGGTACTCGGACTTGCTCCCGGAGCAAGATCGGCGTAAGCCCCAATAAACGTGTTTCCGTTTTCCACCGTATTGGCGTTCCCCGCACTACGGCCGAAGGCCGAGTTTCTGTTGCCGGTGGTCGTGTAGACGCCGGAGAATGCGCCGAAAAAGGAGTTACGCTCGCCGTCACTATTGTGTAACCCGGAAGAGCGGCCGAAGAACGCATTGTCGGATCCGCTCGTGTTGTCGTAACCGGCGGCGTTGCCAAAAAAAGAGTTGTCATAGCCTGACGTGTTGGCCTGACCGGCCGCAGCACCAAAGTAAGAATTGTAGTATCCCGTCGTGTTAGAAGCTCCTGCTCCGGTGCCGAAGTAATTATTGTTGATTCCCTCTAAGGCTTGCGGCTTCATCCCGATCACCCCGCCAACACTCCCGAGCGGTCGACCGTTTACCAGAAAGCCCTTGGTAGACTCAATGTACCCGTCGACGGTGAGGGTCGAGGTCGTATCGGTCGTGTTGATCCCCATTCGGCCTTCGGAGTCAACGATCCACCGGGCCTGCCCCTTGGTTTTGTCAAACAGCCCGATGGACCCGTCACCGCCTTCTATGCTGCGCAACACATACTCGTGCCCGCCCGTCTGGGTGTCCTCCACGGTGACTCCAGGGTCCTCCCCCTTGACGTGCAGTTGCGTTGCCGGCATCGAGGTTCCTATCCCTACGCGCCCTTCCCGGTCAGCGTAGATCGTGTTTTCCGGTGCGCCATCCTCGACCATGACTGGCTGCCTCTCGCCAGCCTGCTGTTCTCGGGCAATTTTCCCCCCTCGGATTTCAAACCACCCGGAGCTGACCCGCCCCGCCTGGCCCACCAGCTCCCACTTGTAGATTCCTTCCGGCCGCGGCCGGCCTTGCTCGTCGAGCACGACGAAGCGCGGTGGCCCGCCTGGCCCGTACTCCTGCCTGAGGTAAAGCCCTTTGGGGCCCGCGATGGTCAAGACCGCGCCCCGCTCAGGCGCGAAAGCGGGCCACTCGACCCATGTTTGGTTGTAGATGGCTTCGGCCGCCTCTTGCGAGGCCGGTTCCGGCTGACTGTAGACGAGAACGAGAAGATTCAGGCTGAAGATTACACCAACGAGAGCATTCTTGAAGCGCATGGCACCCCCCCTGAGGAGCGACCGGCGGAAAGGCTGGCCGGACAGAAAAAGAGCAACAGAAAACACGGGCCGTGAACGGAGGCCCACGGCCCGGCTGCTATGGTAGACCTAAAAGCAGGCTTTGGAAGAGGGAAGTCTGGAGCATGAGGCGCGATTGCAGGGTCCCATCTGGAGAGGGGACCCGCGGTTGCCGACAAATTCGATCGTTTCACAACTCACACAATCGCCGCTCGGAGTCCTCAAACCTCGCTCCTACTTGAACTGCAGCACCAGCCGCGCGGAGGCCAAACCTCTTGCTTCCGCGGTACAGGTGACCGAACCCGGTCGCCCGTTGCTGCGGACGATGGCAAGAGCTTTTCCTCGCCAAAGGCCCTGATCAGCGTCTTTCACGCTACCGGCATCGGTCGGGTCCCCGTTCCCGAAAGCGATCAACTCGCCGGCGCCCGAGACCCGCACCCGGACCTGATCGTCCGCGACCGGGACCAGCCGGCCCTGAGCGTCCACCGCCTCAATCACCACGAAAGCTATGCTCTGACGGTCGGCGGGAAGATCGCCGGGCTCAAGCCGCATCCGCAAAGCGGCCGGCGCCGTGGCGGTCTCAAGACGAGCTTCGACGACATCCTGCCCTGAGGGATTCAGCCGGGCCGTCAGGACGCCTGGCTGGTATGCGACCTGGAACTCAGTCGTCAATCTTTCTCCAACAGGCTTGCGGGCGACTGGCTGCCCGTTCAATAAAAGCTCGGCCTCCTCGCCTCGCCCATAGACTCGAACAACCATCTGCCTCCCTTCCTCGCCCGGCCACGTCCAGCTCGGAAGCTCGTCCCACCAGCCCCACCTGTCGGGCTCTGACGCGCGCCCCTTCGCCGAAGGCCCGTCCACCAGCAGCGCGATCGGCCGCACTCCCCAGAGCACTTCGCGATAGAAGTTCTGCGGCTTCTCGAACCCACAAAGGTCAAAGTCGCCACAATACGCGTTGTTCCAAGGCCAGGGCATCAGGAAGGCATTGTTCTCCGCCGGGTATTGCACAGTGTGCCCAATTCCCGACTCACCCCGATAGTCCCAGGCCGTCCAAATGAAATCGCCAATAACGTAGGGCCACCTGACAGCTTTTACCCAGTATTGAAAGCTGTCGCGGGGGAAGGATTCGGTGGCCATCATGACCCGTTTCGGATGCCGGTTGTGGTCAGGCTCGTACTTGTCGGGATTGTAGTTATAACCCGCAATGTCGAGCGCAGCGAAGAACGGGTCGGACTGATCGCGCACGTTGTTAAATGCAGCCGTGATGGGACGGGTCGGATCGAGCCCGCGGATGTGATCAGCCAGGCGCTGCGCCGTCTCCGCGCCGAGCGGCTCAAAACGTTCACCGAGCTCATTCCCGATTGACCAGATGACGACAGACGGGTGATTGCGGTCGCGCCTGACCATTGCGTCCACATCCCGCTGCCACCATTCGTTGAAATGGCGATGGTAGTCGTCGGGATTTTTCTCCTTGTTCCACATGTCGAAGGCTTCATCGATGACTAACATGCCGAGGCGGTCACAGGCATCCAGGAACGCGGCAGACGGCGGGTTATGGGCGCACCTGATCGCGTTGTACCCGGCCGCTTTGAGCCTCGCTACCCGGCGTTGCTCCGCTGCCGGGAATGACGCGGCCCCGAGATGCCCATGATCGTGATGGATGCAACCGCCCTTCAGCTCGATCGACTGGCCGTTGAGCAGAAACCCCTGCTCTGCATTCCAGGCCAGGGTCCGAATGCCGAAAAGTGTCGAAAGTCGATCGTGAACCTGGTCATTAACCAGCAGTTCCACCTCCGCCTTGTAAAGCGCCGGAGTGGCCGGAGACCAGAATTTCGGCTTAGTCACGGTCGCAGTTACCTGGACGGTCCCACTCCTGTCGAGCGAACCAGCGGCTGATCCCTCTGCGGCAATGGCCCCGTCGGCCTCCCTGATCACCAGGCGAACCCGGCAGTCGGCGGGTCGGCTCTGGCCGATCTCGAGTTCGACGGCCGCACGCACCACAGCCCGCTCAGCAGTCGAATCCGGAGTTGTGATGGCGAGTCCCCAGGGAGCAACAGAGACAGCCGGGGTGATCTCAAGATGGACCGGTCGGTAAAGGCCCGACCCCGAATACCAGCGGCTGTTTTCACCGAAATTGACCACGCGGACCGCCAGAATGTTCGATTGGCCGGCCGGACTCAGATTCGAAGTCAGATCCAGGACGAAAGGCGTGTATCCATAGACATTGCGGCCGACTTCGGCGCCGTTCAGCCAAACGGTCGTCTCGTTGTAACTGCCGTCAAAGAAGACGCGGACCCGAGAACCGGCCGCCAGGGCGGGCAGTACAAAACGCTGCCTGTACCAGCCGGTTCCCCCCACAGAGTATCCCGCGCCCATCCCGCCGCCACTGCGGCCGGGATCAAGAGGCGAGGGCCCGGAGGGACGTGACACACCAGCGACGATTCCGCCATCCCCCTTGCCCTTCACCCTGACGGCAATGACGTGCTTCCCGACGCTGGCTTGATTCCCGCGGAGCAGGTAGACGCGGGGCTTGATTCTCGGATTAGCCCAGTAAGCACCCTGCGTCTCTCCGGCCTTCTCACCGTCGACGTAAGCCTGATCCTCGTCGTTGATGCGTCCGACCTCCGCCATGACTGTCTTCCCAGCCGCCGAAGCCGGAACGGTGAATTCACGCCGGTACCAGACGACATTCGGTGAGCCGCCGTCCGCATGCCGGCTCCAAGGCTCGGGCAACTGAACTTCGACCCAGCCGGAGTCGTCGATCTGCTTCTCTTTCCAGCCGGCCTCATCACCAACCTTGAATCTCCACTTCCCAGGGACCAGCGTGAGGACCGAGAAGACGGGATCCTGCTCGCGTGGCGGAAGGTCCTCGATGCTCCAGTCGTGGGGAAGGTCGACTTTGCGCCAGCTTTGGTCATTGAATGACGGTTGCTCGGCGCCGGGAAGTTCTCCCCGGTAGAAACGCCAACCGTTGAGTAGAGGCAGGTGCTGCCTGGGGACGGGCCGGGCCGAGTCGGCAAAAAGACTGGCGCCAGAGCCGATCAGGCTGGAAGCACCCACGAGCGAAGTGAGCAGCAGGCGGCGAGCGATTCTTGTCATGTCAAATGTCTCCTGGAACCCGGGTACTGTACGCCAGACGCGAGCCGAAGAGCTAGACCCGCATTTGTGACCAATGAACTCTTCGCCGCGGGTCAACGTCTGAGGGGCAGGGAGGAAGAGTGTATGTTCACTGCTTTTAGAAAATCCACTCGATGGTTGTTGTCCTCGCTCGCGTTCCTGATCATTTTTCCGGCGGGCTGCCTGGCCCAGGATCCTGATTTCCGATTCGAGCTGTTCGGCGGTTATGCCCGTCTGGACGAGAGGATCAGCGAAGAACGAGACCGGAAAGGCTGGGAGGCCAGCGCAGCTTTCAAGCCATACCCGTTTCTGGGTTTGGTCTTCGATGTGAGCCAGGGTCGCACCGATTACAGTTTCGCCAACGTTGAAGTCCGAAACCTCCATGCCGGGCCCCAGTTCTCGCTGCCGGCTCGCCACGTCTCGCCGTTCGCACGAATGCTCCTCGGCGCGACGCGACGAGAAGACACTCTCCTCTTGGGCGGGCCCGCTTTCGGATCCGACAGCCGCGATTGGACCTTCATGTCGATGGTGCTTGGCGGGGGTGTCGACTGGCGCGTGGCCGATCATTTTGCCCTTCGCGTTCCCCAACTCGATTACATCAGGCGGTTTGAAGGACAACCGCCGCTTCAGACAGGCCCCGAGCTCCCGTCGATAATCGTAGTGGACAAGGGCGATATCAGATTGTCTTTCGGCTTGGTGGTCCGGTTTTAGAGTCCTGAGCATTGACGCTCCGGCCCAAGTGTCATCCGAGGTGGATCAGAAGGTCGTTGGAGAGAAAGCGATCGAGACTGGGCCGGAGCCCCGTCGAGGCTCACCCATGGACACACTTGACACTGAGGGTGGGACCTTGGTGGGACCCGAGAAGAACTGGGAGTCGGCCCAACGAATACGGGTTTCGACCCCAACGGGGCATAAGCGCTCAAATAAGAAGCGAGAGTGGGGGCGTCCCCTGGGAGCGCAGGCGTCCCGCCTGCACTGGGGCAAGGGGCGTCCCGCCCCGTCCGTGCTGTCGGCGCCATTGGCCTTGCGGGAGGCGCGGACGGGGCGGGAGGCCCCTTGCCCCAGTGCAGGCGGGGCGCCCGCGCTCTCCGGACCCGCCCCCACAC
>RPQK01000173.1 GCA_003819755.1 Acidobacteriota bacterium
ATCCGTTCGCGTCGCTCCGGGGATCAAGACTTCGGGTTCCTGGTTCTTCTCGACTCGGTAATAGGGCCGCCCGGTGAGAACCGAAGCCCGAAGCTCTTTATTGGGGAGATCAAGCCAGTTTCTGGAGCGATAGGTGACGCGTCCCTGGCGGTCGTACACCGCTACTCCCGCAAACCCTCGTTCCCGGGCACGCCGCTCGATGTCGGCCGGACGGATTTCGCCCCCAGTTTCGAATGCCAGACTCGAGGCGACGGCAATCGCGTTTTCCCGTCCTTGTTCGTAGTATCGGTCGGCGATGGCGCGGGAAGAGTTCAGCATTTGCTCTGCCGGGGAACTGAACCATTGCTGAAGATTGCGGTTCATCAGGCCGAAAGCGAGGAAGAGCATGATCAGAGCAGGGAACAGCGAGAATATGGCGAGCGTCAGGACCAGCTTGCTCTTGATGCGGCTTCCCGGCTGGCTGCTCTGATACTCGAAAAACAGCTTGATCAAATCACGGGCCAGGATGAACAGGAGGACGAGGATGACAACGAAATTCAGGGCCCAGACCACGGCCCAAAGATTCAGCTTCCAAACGAAGAGGGTGTTGCCGACCGAGGACGGGTTCAGGAAGACGATGCTGACGAGGTAAATGAGCACGAAGAATCCCAGGAATCCGGAAATCCAGTAGATCCTGCGCTTGGAATCAGTCTGGCTCATTATTCACCAGACGGTATTTTAGCACCGGGCCGGGGAGAGAGGGTGACAAGGTGACAGGGTGACCCCTGTCACCTTGTCACCCGTCACCTTGCCACCGCACCCCGCTCGAGCAGTTGGTAGAGCAGAATGCCGGCGGCGACGGAAAGGTTCAGCGACGAAACTCGTCCTTTCATCGGCAGAGAGATCAGGAAGTCACAATGTTGCCGGACGAGAGGCCTCACGCCCCGGTGCTCCCCTCCGATAACAACGGCCAGTTTCAGTTTTGGGTCAATTTCCCGAACAGTGTTCTTGCCCTGCATGTCGAGACCGACAGTCCAATAGTCCTGTTTTTTCAGCTTCTCCAGCGTCGTAACCAGGTTCCCGATGTGAGCAATCTTCAGGTGAAGGGCTGCTCCGGCGCTGACCTGAACGACCGCCGGAGTGATTCCGCAGCTGTGGTGCCGAGGCAGGAGAATCGCCTCCGCGCCGGCCGCTTCCGCGGTTCTCAGTACCGCGCCCAGGTTGCGCGGATCTTCTACGCCGTCCAGCAGGAGGATGAGTTTCGGATCCGTGTCAAGGATCTCCTCGAAGCTGGCGAGGGTTCCGGCCGACATCTCGGCGACCACATCCTGATGACGAGGGCTGCCTGCTTTCCGGTTGAGTGCTTCCTGCGGCTGAAACTGAACCGGAACGCCGCGAGCACGGGCGAGGTCTATGATCTTTTGCAGGCGGGCGTTGGCCCTTCCTCTCGTTATGAGGATTTTCTCCACGGTTGGTTTTTCGTCCTGCAGCGCCTCAGTTACAGCGTTTATGCCGTGGATGATCATGCGAGCATGCCTTTCACCTGCCGGGCTCTGTCCCTGGCACTCATCACCTTCTTAGGCAACGGAAGCCGGCTCCCACGTTCGAGCAGCGGAATCAGCTTTTCCAGCTCTGGTCCGGAGGCCTGGGCGGTGACCGACACCCGAATCGGATGGAACAGGTTCTTCCCTTTTTGCCCGGTCTGGGCTTTGACGGCATTCACGGCCTCCCGGTAGACGTCAAAGTCGACAAAGTCGCGCTCGTTCAGGTAATCGGCAAAAGCCGCAATGACCTCACGGGCGCCGGTCTGAGAAACCACTTCTTGTACCTCGGGTGCAGCCAGTCCGGCTTCGGGGTCGAAGGAGAAAGTACGGCTGAACTCGGCAGGAAGGTCCTCGAGTTTGTCAACGTGGTTGATGAGAAACCCGATGCAGTCGGCTGCCCATCGGCTGGTCTCCGAGTCCGCCTCCTTGGGCACCAAGCCAGCCTCCTCTAAATGAGGCAGTGCGAGACGGACTATCCGCGTCGGGTCGGCCTTCTTCAAGTGACTCCGGTTCACCCAGTTCAGCTTGTCGGGGTCGAAAATAGCCGGGCTGCGATTGACGCGTTCGAGGCTGAACTCCTCGACCAGTTCCTCGGGCGTCAGTATTTCCCGTCCATCCCGTTCCGGCGCCCATCCGAGCAGGGTCAGATAATTGATGAGCGCTTCGGGGAGATAGCCGCGCCTGCGGAACTCGTCGATCGAAGTGGCGCCGTGACGCTTGCTCAGCTTGGCGCCGTCTTTTCCCAGGATTGTCGACAAGTGCGCAAACTGCGGGAGGGAAAGGTCCAGTGCCTCATACAGAAGAATTTGACGGTAAGTGTTCGAGATGTGACCTTCGCCTCGAATTACGTGAGTTATCTGCATGCAGGCGTCGTCCACCACGCAGGCGAAGTTGTATTGAGCGGAGCCGTCGGAGCGAAGCAGGATAAAGTCGCCGATAACGTCACAGTCAACCTCCAACGGCCCGAAGACGAGATCCCTAAAGCCGACGATCCCATCCCTGATTTTGAGCCTCAGGGTCGCCTCCTCTCCCTGATCGCGCCGACGCCCCGCCTCTTCTGGGGCGATGGCTCGGCACTTCCCCTGATAATGGGGCTGCGATCCCGCCTTAAGCTGGGCTTCCCTCTCCCTCTCCAGTTCTTCGACGGAACAAAAACAGTAATAGGCCTTCCCAGCTTTGAGGAGTCGGTCCGCATACCGGGTGTAAAGGTCGAACCTGTCCGTCTGTCGATATGGTCCACAACCGCCGCCGATATCGACGCCTTCGTCCCAAGACAGTCCCAGCCACTTCAGATCATCCATTAGCTGCTCTTCGTAGCGCTTCTCCGAGCGGTCGAGATCCGTATCTTCAATTCGCAGAATGAAAGCGCCCGATTTCTGGCGCGCGAAAAGCCAGTTATACAGCGCCGTCCGCACATTCCCAACGTGCAGATGACCGGTAGGACTCGGTGCAAACCTCACTCGTATCGACATTTGCACAGTATACAGTTGCGGGTGGGGGCTTAGAAAAGACCTCAAGGACCTCAAAGACCTCAAAGACCGGAAGGAAGAGAAGGATGAAGGATGAAGGATTCCGCAATTGCTTGCTTCCCGCCTTCGGGGCGTGGTATCTAGCCGCTTGGTGCGACGCGAAAGCAACCCGGAAGAACTCACGTTGGAGGCCATCGAGGATCGTCGGCAGCTGGAGCACGTTGTTCCTCTGTTTGTCGCCTTCCTGCTTCCGTACATCACGTACCGCGGCGTCCTTGTGCTGGGGGGCCTCGGCCTGATTTACGCACTCTACGTTTCGCCCCGTTGGATTCAGGTCACCACCCGGCCCGAGGAAAGAAACAAAATCTCCACCGCGAAGCTGAGCTATGCGTTGGCCTCACTTTCCGTACTCCTCTTCTTTCATAACAGGATCTACATCGGCGCCGGGGCGCTGGCGATTCTCGCCGTCGGTGATGCCCTGTCCAACTTTGTCGGCCGGCGGGTCGGGGGGCCGCGCTTTCCGTACAACCGCCGAAAGACACTGGCCGGCGCCGTTGCGTTTTGGCTGGGCGGAACGATTTCTGCTTGGACAGTGATCCTGTGGAACCGTCCTGCTGACGCAGGCGACTCGGCCATGGTGCTGTTGTTCTACGCCGCCCTGGTGGCCGGCGCCTGTGCTTTCTTTGAAACCCTGCCCGCCGTCGTCGATGACAACATTACGATCGTATGGCTCGCAGCGCTCCTGTTCTGGCTGCTCTTTTCTCTTGAACCTTTTTCCCTGAAGCCTGCTCTAATCGGTTGGATGACTCCGTTTGTGAACAAGATGCGCCTGAAGGAATCCGGTTGCATTCGTCAGGGGTGAGGAGTATCCTCGACCTTCGAAAACGGAGTCGGTCGGGGTCTGGGGCCTATGGGGCCGATTGACTCGGAACAGGCGTCAGGGTTAGAATTGACGCAAGTCGTGGAAGGGTGTACTGCGGACAGCTCACGCCAATCCCTAAGCGAGGGGCAGACGATGGCGAAAACTGTAACGTCTTCCAGTTTGAGAGTCGGGGTTGCGGTAATTACCTTGGGTTTACTCTCCTCCTTCTCGACCGCCGCTTCTGTCGGCAGCCTGAGGGGAATCGTTCAGAACGAAGCCGGGCAGCCGCTACCCAATATCCTTGTCACCATCTTGGATCGGTCCTCGGAACAGGCGATCCCAATTCTAGCCAGAACCAATGAACTGGGACACCTCTTCATAAGAAGCATCGAGGCGGGAGACTACCAGGTCGCGGTAAAGAGCACTGATTACCGCGCCGCTGGCGAAAGCGCAGTCGAAGTGCTTCCTGGCAAGACTTCGATTATCAAGCTGGTTCTCCAGGAGTTTCTGAACGCCGAAGGAGACGATCAGAACAACATCGCCGTCAAATCGCTGCTGCGGACATCGACCGGTCGCAGGTTGATCTTCAGGGATCAGCAGGGACAGGAACCCGAGCTGGCTCTCGAGTCCCATGGCCCGTTATTTGACAACGCGGCCTTCCAGGTTTACAGCAACGCCGGATTCGGCGACGGCTACCTGATCCTCCCCGGCGATTCGATCAATGGGACCAGCACCAATTTCGCCTTTGTCGATTCGTTCGTCGGGAACAGCAAGTACATTTTTGCCGGGCAGCTGAATTCGGGTGAAGATTCCCTCTGGCGACTCAAAAACATCTACCAGTACGATCTCGGTGATCTCCAGTCGCTCCAGGTTTACCTGGGATACGGTCGGATGAGCTTCCAGCAGCCCAGCCTGGCTCTCATGGATAATCCGATCGCGATCGGAGACGAAGTGGACTACGTGCGCGCCATGGGCACCACGAAGATGTTCAACTTCGGGTTTGAAGACCAGGTCAACCTGGGCGCCATGTCGGTCGTCTGGGGGCTTGAATTCAACCAGGTTCGCACCCATCACCGCAGCGACTCCTTCATGAACCCGAGTCTGGGTGTGGCCTACACGGTCACTCCCAACACAAGGATTGATGTCAGGGCTTCCTCGAAACGCACAACCCTCGCCAATACTGTCAATCTCCCGGATGGGCAGTTTGTGAATCTTGACGATTCCATGCACTACGCGCGAGTCGGGGAGCAGTTGACATTCGGGACGTCCCGCTATTACCAGGCAAGTATCGCGCGCAAACTCAGCAGTCAATCGGAAATAGAAGTCGCGGCTTTCGCGACGCGGCGCCTGGGCGGAACCCTGCCGTTCCTGGCTGTGTTCGAGTTCCGCCCTGAATACGAAGTTCTCAATATCGAGGACGAGCGGGCGGGTACGCGCGGCTACCGAATGACCTGGAACCAGGGGTTCAGTCAGACCCTGCGGGGCTCGGTTTCGTATATCCGGGCAAATGCCTTGGGCCTACCCGCCGGATTGGACGCTTGGGTAAGCGGGCCCGGTGCGAGCGCCCTTTTCCGCCGTCACGATTATCACTCTCTGTCTGCTCAGTTGGATGCGAGCATCCCCCAGTCCCATACCACGTTCACTGCGCTCGTGAAGATCGTGCCTGACGGCCGGCCGGTTACTTCGCTTGATCCTTATTCGGACCTCTATGAGACAGGGAACCAAGGCGTTAACCTCTTTGTCCGTCAGATCATTCCGGTGCCGGCATCGCTGCTCAATCTGGTCGGCCTCGATTTCCTGACCACGCCCCGCTTGGAGGCCCTGCTCGATCTGCGCAACATGATGGATCATAACCTTGGGACCTTCACCACGGCTCAAGGGGACATCATTCTGGTCCGAGCGCCCCGTAGCGTGCGCGGGGGAATCGCTCTCAAGTTCTGAAGCACCGAACCTCGTGAAAAAGGCCGGAAATCGCGAATAGGGATCTTCTCCCCCGATTTTTGGTCCCGCCGTCCGACTCCCTTTCTAAGCCTCTCCGGGCGCAACTCGGTCCCTCGGCAAGCGTCTTTACGTTCAGGGAGTTGTGCGTGGCGCCACACCTCGGGATTCAAAGGAATGAAGTATAATTCAAGTTATTGAATCAAAAGCGCCAAGCGCTCTGAACCGAGACCTGTGAGGCAATATCCTATTTGATAAGGTGTCAGGTTCTTAGCAGGACAGGAGCGGAGTGGCGGGGCCATGGCACCGAAGTTGCTTCTCGCGGTAGAGGATAGCCGTGCGGATTCGTGCGGCGGAAGGATATGAATTTACCGATTCGATTTCGGACAGTGACGGTGCTGTTGGCTTCAGCTCTGGCGGTTTACGTCGGCCTGCTGAACCTGTCTGATCGAATCAGTTGGAAACTGCCCGTCGATGGCATCGAGTGGAGACAGACCAAGGATCAAGGGGTGGTGGCTGCCGAGGTGCTGGGCGCGGAGCAGTCAAGCGCGATACGGCCCGGGGATAAATTACGAGAAATAAACGACATAGTCATCAACAATATCGATGATTATCACAACGTCCTGGAGCTTCTCTCTCAGCCGCCCTTCTCCGGCACTCCCACGCGATATTCGGTAGAGCGGGGGGAGGCCATGCTGGTTCTTCCGGTCGAGATACGGGCAGAATCGCAAATTGGCTTCACCGACTATCTGCTGATCGCGGTTGCCTTTGTTTATCTAGGTACCGGGCTTTTCATCTATCTGAGAAACGGACGGGCGGCAGCGGCCTTTCACTTTTACCTGCTCTGTCTGGTCGCCTTTGTGCTGTTCCTGTTCCGCCATTCTGCGGCCGCGACTCCCTTCGATATTGTCATCTACTGGTGTTCGGCCGCGGCTTTCCTCCTGTTGCCTCCACTTTTTCTGCATTTCTGCTGTTACTTCCCCGAACCAGTCCCCGCTTTGCGGGGTTCGAAGATTGCGAAGCCGGCCATCTACCTGCCGTTTGTGATCCTACTCGGGAGCCATCTGGCTTGGTTTACCAAGCGGTTGAGCGGCTTTGGGCTTCCGCGCAATCACGATACGGAGCTTCTGTTCGACCGTATTCACCTGCTGCACTTCGTTGCTTTCTTCGTTGCCGGCGCCTTGGTGCTGGTTTACCTGCGCCGCAACTCCGAATCGACAGTGCAGCGCCAGCAGATGAAGTGGCTCACTTACGGGACAGTCGGCGGCACGTTGCCCTTCGTCCTTCTCTACGGCGTTCCTTACCTGGTGGGCATTCCGACTCTCACCTTCATGAGCGCCTCCGTTCTCGGTCTGGCGCTGATTCCCGTCAGTTTTGGCTATGCCATAACTCGGTTTCGCCTGATGGATGTGGACCTGATAATGAAGCGGGGCGCGGCCTACTTGCTGACCAGCTCGGCGCTTCTCGGGCTCTACATGCTGATTGCTCTCCTGGTGGGTCGCGCCGCGGCGAACTTGTCGCCCGAATCGGGCTTCTTCTTCTTTGCTCTCGCAGCCTTGCTGGTGGCTCTCCTCTTTGCACCTCTCAAGAACCGCGTGCAGGAGCAGGTCGACCGGTTTTTCTACAAAGAGGAATACGGTTACCGCCAGTCCATGACGGAATTCGGTCGAACACTGGCTTCTGAGATCGACCTTGGCCGGCTCATCCAAAAGATTCGCACTCGAGTGGGCATCAGCCTCGATCTCCCGAACGTCGATCTTTATCTGAAGGATCCGGCTGCGCCTCAGTCCTATCGACTGATCGAGCCCGAAGAGAAACCTGGCAAGCTGCGGGTTCTCAACGTGCCGGAGTGCGTGTTTGCTGATTTCGATCGGGAGTTGAATCCCTTCTTCGTCTGTCCGCCGAATGAGGAGATCAACGCACTTCGCAAGGAAATGGAACGGCTCCGGCTCCATTACATTCAACCGCTGCGCGTGCATGGAAGAGTGCTCGGATTCCTCGCGTTTGGCCGGAAAGCCAACGGAGAGCTGCTGACGACCGAGGACCTCGACCTGGTAGCGGGCCTCGCCAACTACGCGGCCATCGCGATCGATAACGCTCTCTTGTACCGCTCTCTGCAAATGAAGGCTATGGAGCTTGAGCATCTGAAGCTCTACAGCGAGAACGTGATTGAGAGCCTCGTTGCCGGCGTCGTGGTGGTTAATCCAGAGGGCGAGATTACGGTCTGGAACAGCGCTTTGCAGGCGATGACCGGTATTGCGCGGGATGAGGCGGTTGGACGGATGCTGAGCGAGGTCCTTCCTCCGGAGTTGGTCGCCGGTGTTCGGAACGTGCTTGGACCGGGTTGGACCATTCAAGAGACGATCCATCTCCACAAGCTTCCTCTGGCCGGAAAGGACCGAAACGCCCGGCTGGTGAATGTCTCCCTGGCCCCCTTCTTCCTCGAAGAGGGGATCAATACCGGTACGCTGTTACTGATGGACGACGTTACGGAGAAGGTGAGGTTGGAGGGCCAGCTTTTGCAGGCCGAGAGGCTGAGCTCTATCGGGCTTTTCGCCGCAGGCGTCGCGCATGAAGTCAACACTCCTCTGGCTGGCATTTCCAGCTATACCCAGATGCTGCTCAAAGAAGCGCCGGATGGAAGCAGCCAGCAGGAGCTGCTGAAGAAGATTGAACGCCAAAGCTTCCGGGCGTCGAATATCGTCAACAATTTGTTGCGATTTGCGAGGGTCAGTGACACGGAATTGCAGGCGGTGAACCTGAATTCCCTGATGATTGAAGCGCTGTCTCTGGTCGAGCACCAGTTTAAGAGGAGCCACATCGATATCAATCTGCATCTTGATCCGTCCCTGCCCGCGACGTTGGGCAACGGCGGCCGGCTCCAGCAGGTGTTCATGAACCTCTTCCTCAACGCCAAGGACGCGATGCCGGAGGGGGGGCAGTTGAGGATTCGGAGCTACCGGGAAGATTCGAGGCTCGTCGTTGAAGTTCAGGACACCGGCAACGGTATTGCGCCTGAAGATGTAAAGCGTATCTACGATCCCTTCTTCACGACCAAGGAAGTCGGCAAAGGGACCGGGCTCGGGCTCTCTGTCAGCTATGGTATAATCCAGGAGCATTCAGGACAGATCAGCGTTGAAAGCCAGCCCGGAAAGGGAACAACCTTTACTTTGCAGCTGCCTTTACGACGCCTGAATTAGGTTCTGGGTTCTGGGTTCTGGGTTCTGGGTTCTGGGTTCTCAGTTCTCAGTTCTGGGTTGTCAAGAGCCCGGTTCGAACTCAGAACTCAGAACTCAGAACTCAGAACTTTCTACCTTGCTTATGCCTCAGCCCTCGATCCTTGTCATTGATGATGAGGAGGTGATGCGTGACGTTATGTCCCGGCTCCTTGAGCAAGAGGGATATTCCGTCACCTTGACATCCACTCCGAGTGAGGGGCTTGAGGCCCTGTCGGGCGGCGTTTATGACGTCATTTTGCTGGATCTGATGCTCCCCGAGAAGAACGGGCTCGTCCTTCTCCCTGAGATTCTGCAGGTCGACCCTGATGCCGTCGTTATTATCCTCACCGCCTACGGATCGATAGAGAGTGCCGTCCAGGCGACCCGAGGCGGGGCATTCGATTTTCTCACGAAGCCTTTCCAGAACGACCAGTTTCTGCTCGCCGTCCGAAACGGTATCACCAAGCGGAATCTCGAGGCCGAGAACCGTCAGCTGAAGAAGAATTTCCGCGAGCAGTTTGCCTTTCAGAGTATCGTCGGCAAAAGCGAGCAGATGAACCAGGTTTTTGAGCTGATCGGCCAGGTTGGCCCGTCCAGAAGCACCGTTCTGATTACGGGAGAAAGCGGGACCGGCAAAGAGCTGGTCGCAAAGGCGCTTCACAACTGCAGCAACCGGGCCAACCGCCCATTTGTTGCAGTCAACAGCGGAACGATTCCGTCGGAGCTCCTGGAAAGCGAGCTGTTTGGTCACGTGAAGGGGGCCTTTACCGGCGCTACCGCGACCAAGAAGGGGCTTTTCGAGATCGCTAATGAGGGGACGATCTTTCTGGACGAAGTGGGAACGATCCCCCTTGAAACTCAGGCCAAGCTCCTGCGTGTTATTCAAGAACGGGAGTTTCGCCGGGTTGGCGGGTTGGAAAACATCAAAGTGGATGTCAGAATCCTGGCGGCCACGAACATCGACCTGAAGCACGCCGTCGAGACCGGGGCTTTCCGAGAGGACCTGTTTTACCGCCTGAACGTCATCACGTTAACCCTGCCCTCATTACGGGAGCGCAAGGAGGACATCGCTCTTCTGGTCGAGCATTTCGTCGTCAAATATTCATCTGAGAATGGCCGGCCACCCTGCCGGTTCGATCAGCAGGCGCTGCGGACCCTGATGGAATATGACTGGCCGGGGAATGTGCGCGAGCTTGAAAACCTCGTCGAAAGAGCCGTGGTCCTCGCTCCCGCAGATGGAGTCATCACCCGTGACCTTTTTCCGCGCGACCTGCTGCACTCGAGCTCTGTCGGCCTCGGCCGGCTTGGGGCCTTGAACCACGGTGGAGCGCTCAAGGAGCTGATGCAAGACTACGAGCGGAACCTCATTGTTGCCGCCCTGGAAAAGACCGCTTGGAATCAGAAGAAGGCGGCAGACCTGCTAAGAGTGAATGCCACGACCCTCAACGAAAAACTCAAGCGCCTGAAGATCAAGGTGCCCTAGCGGCCGTTCACTGTTCACCGTTCACCGTTTCACCGTTCACCGTTCACCGTTTCACTGTTTCACCGTTTCACTGTTCACCGTCGCCGCGTTCGCCGTTTGACGTCTCGCCGTTTTCGGTAAACAGTAGGGTATCGCGCACCGTGAACGGTGAACGGGGAACCGGTGAACGGTGAACGGTTTATGCTTCTGATATACTTAAACTTATAGCTCCGGCGGGGTGTCCGCCACACGCGGTCGGTCGTTTGACTGGCGAGTCTTCCAAAGATTATCA
Organism: Acidobacteriota bacterium; assembly: GCA_003819755.1. Taxonomy (GTDB): domain Bacteria; phylum Acidobacteriota; class UBA6911; order RPQK01; family RPQK01; genus RPQK01. The sequence goes on from RPQK01000173.1 coordinate 10,765, forward strand.
TGATTGTTTTGAAATATTTGGTGCGGATCAGCTATCTATATAAAGACATGACGACTATCCACGGGAGGATAAACGAGTGCTGCTAGCGTTGGGACAGGTTTGGACATATTTCCAGCAGGGCGGGCCAATCATGTGGCCGCTCCTCATTTGTTCGATTTTGGGGTTGATCTTCATCATCGAACGGGCGATCTCCTATTACCGGATTAAAGGGGAAGCGGCCGAGATTTTCA
>RPQK01000174.1 GCA_003819755.1 Acidobacteriota bacterium
CCTGTCAAAAGACCCTCTCGACAGGATCGGCAGGATTGACCAAGGATACCCGCTTGCCGGACCGCCCGTCCGATGATAAAGTTGTATGTTTTCAACGATTCGCGGATAGTCAACAGGGAGAGGCACGACATTGAGCGAGATGCTGGATGACCTGGTAAGGTTGGCTAAGTTGGACGAACGGGGGATCCTGAACATCCTCGGCCGGTTCGATCGTCAGATTGAAGAGGCGCTGCAGATAGGACTTTCGTCCGAATTGCCCCTTGAGGGCGGTTCGGTTCGTAACATCGTCATCTCCGGTCTGGGCGGCTCGGCTATCGGCGCCGATTTTCTGCGAGCCTACCTGGGAAGGGCGTTCCGCGTGCCTGTGATGGTCAACCGCGGATACACGGTTCCCGGTTTCGTGGATGAATCGACCCTGGTCATTCTCTCGAGCTATTCCGGGAATACGGAGGAAACGATCTCCGCTTTCGAGGAGGCGCGGGCAGCAGGAGCGCGGCTTCTGTGCATTGCATCCGGCGGGCAGATCGAAAGAATGGCGGAAGCGGCCGGTTGCCCCTGCATCAAAATCCCGACCGGCTATCCTCCGCGAACGGCCCTGGCCTACTCGGCGATACCTATCCTGCAGGCTTTGACTCGGCTGGGCCTCGCCCCTGACTATTCGGCCGAGATGCGCGATTCGGTCTCCTGGGTAAGGCGGAAGATCAACCTTTTCGGTCCCGAATGCCCTGTCAACGAGAATCAGGCCAAAAATCTGGCTCGCAGCCTGTTCCGCAAAATCCCGGTGATCTACGGGAGTCACGATCGGCTCGACGTCGTCGCCGTCCGGTGGCGTTGCCAGTTGGCTGAGAACTCGAAACAACTCGCCTATTCTGCCTCTTTGCCCGAGATGAACCACAACGAGATTGTTGGGTGGAAGCACCCGAGCCTCGGGCTCCGACAGGTTGTTCCCGTCTTCCTGCGAGATCGGGAAGACCACCCACGGATTCAGATACGTGCCGAAATCACGAGGGAAGTGCTGGCTGACAAGGCAGGCGCGGTGCTCGAGTTCTGGACCGATGGGGAGACTTGGCTGGAACGTCTGTGGACCTTGGTTCTGCTCGGGGATTACGCTAGCGTCTACCTGGCCTTTCTAAACCAGGAAGACCCGTCTCAGATCGACGCGATCGAAGGACTTAAGAACCGTCTGAAGGAATCAGCCTGAACCGATCATGGTTTTGGTAATTGGTGGTTGACGACTGATGAACCCCGGGTGTTCAATCAGGAACCATCAGTGGTCAATCATCAATAGGAAGAGTCACATGCCGAGCTACCACGTCCTGGTGATGAGTGACGGAACCGGAGAGACTGCCTATCGGATGTTGAAGGCGGCGATGGCCCAGTTCCAAGAAGATGTCGTCATTACGCGCTACGCGAACATCCGCGAGCGTGAGCAGATCCGCGAGATCCTGAGGGCAGCGGCCGCCGCGTCCTCGGAAGACACTCTGGTCGTTTACACGTTCGTGGGACCCGACCTCCGCTCCTTCCTGAAAGGACGGGCCGACGACGAGAAGATCCAGTCGGTAGACCTGCTGGGACCTCTCATGGACTCCCTGGCCGGCTTCTTCAAGAAGCCTCCGGTCGCCAAACCAGGCCTGCTCCACCGCGTCGATGAGGAGTATTTCAACCGCATTGATTCCATCGAGTATGCCTTAAGACATGACGACGGACGGTCGATCAAGGATATCGGGAGTGCCGACCTCGTCCTGGTCGGGGTGAGCCGGGTCTCGAAAACACCCGTGAGCATTTACCTGGCCCAAGAGGGTTGGAAGGTGGCTAATGTCACGACCGTCCTCGGCATGAAACCTCCCAAGGAGCTTTTTGAAATCGATCCGCATAAGGTCGTGGGCCTGATAATTGATCCGAGCCGGCTCATGGAAGTCCGGACCGAGCGCCTGCGGCAGTTGGGCGTGAATGACAGCAGTTATGCCGACCTCGAGAGGGTCAAGGAGGAACTCGAGCACACCGCGAGCATCTTCGCCGAGCATCCTCTCTGGCCGGTCATCGATGTGACCGGGAAGTCCATCGAGGAAATCGCGCAGGACATTCTCGACAAGGTCATCGGGAGAGGACGGAAGCTCTAGACAGCAAGGGGCAAAGGAACAGAAGAAGGGGCAAAGGAACAGAAGAAGGGGCAAAGGAACAAAGGGGCAAAGGGGCAAAGGGATGGCAGTGTGCGTTTGCGTTCTCCCGCTTTTCCCCTCTCCCCCTCTCCCCCTCTCCCCCTTTGCCCCTTTGCCCCTTTGTTCCTTTGCCCCTTCTTTCCGTTCCTTTGCCCCTTTGTTCGTCTGATCGGCCACGTGGAATTCTGTTGGAGGGCGGGTGATTGACGACGCATTTCTCAGCCTGTGTGTTAAGGAACATGGCAGTCTCGTCGACCTGCTCAAGACTCTCGTCGCGTTGCCCTCGCCATCCGGGAGTAAGGCTCTCGTTGATCAGGTAACGGATTTTGTCGGCACGTGGCTGGGCCGGAACTCATTTTCACCTCACATCGAGAAGAGAACGAGCGTCGGGGATCTGGTTTGGGCGGAGTGGCGCCCGCAAGCACCCGAAGGGCGGATACTCGTCCTGTGTCACCTGGATACGGTTTGGCCGGCAGATGCCGAAGAGAGAAATCCGTTCCGGATCGAAGAAGACAGGATCTACGGGCCGGGCATTTTTGATATGAAAGCCGGCGTCGCCCTTACCCTGAAAGTGCAGGAGCTCCTTTCGCGACAGATGATCCGGCCTCGACGTGCGGTCCGGTTCCTCTACACTACCGACGAGGAAACCGGGGGCTTCGAGAGCCGAGAGCTGATCGAGGACTTCGCCAGGCAAAGCGATCTGGTTCTCGTCACCGAACCTGCGCTGCCGGGCGGCGGCCTCAAGACGTTCAGGAAAGGAAGCGGCATGTATGAGATCGAGGTTCTCGGTCGATCCGCGCATGCCGGGCTGGAGCCGGAGAAGGGCGTCAACGCGATCGAGGAGCTCGCGCGACAGGTCACGGAAATGAAGGCTCTGGAAGATCTGGAGCAGGGAACTACGGTCACCTTCACCCTCGTCAGGGGAGGAACCGCGAGCAACGTCGTTCCAGATCGTGCCTGCGCATCGATCGACGTAAGGTTCAGGGCGAGCCAGGAGGGAGACCGGGTCGACTCAGCCCTGAAACAGAGACGTGCTCTCAAACAGGGAGCTCAGGTCAAGGTCACCGGATGCCTGGACCGGCCTCCCATGGTCCGGTCGCCGAAAACGGCGGAACTGTTCCGAGCAGCGCAAGAGATTGCGCGCACGCTCGGGATCGAGCTGTGGGAAGGCGAGGCGGGCGGAGGCAGCGACGGGAACTTCACCGCGGCGCTCGGCATTCCCACGCTCGATGGCCTGGGCGTTGAAGGCGCCGGGGCGCATACCCCCGATGAGTACGTCCTGCGCAGCTCGCTAGTCCCTCGCCTGGCGCTGCTGGCTAGATTGATAGAGAGACTGTAGGCCCCCCGCCCTCACCCCTAACCCACGCCCCTGCCGCTAGTTTGACTAAACGGCATCGTTCACATAGACTCAATTTTTCGTCCCTTTCACGGGGAAGCACTAAAGATAATCACCGTAAAATCGCAGGAGCGGGTCAACGATGAATCAGAACGGCGGGGAGAAGATCTATTTCCGAGACAATGCAATCCAAGTCCCGGACAACCCCATAATTCCCTTCATTGAAGGCGATGGAACCGGACCGGATATCTGGAGGGCTACGCGGCGGGTGCTTGACGGCGCCGTTCAGGCCGCTTACCGCGGGAAACGAGGAATCGCCTGGCTGGAGGTTTTGGCCGGCGAGAAGGCGAAGCAGAAGACGGGGGAGTGGCTCCCGAAGGAGACGGTTGACAGCATCGCCGCTCACCTGGTCGCCATAAAGGGCCCGTTGACAACACCCGTCGGTGGCGGCATTCGCAGCCTGAATGTCACGTTGCGCCAGGTCCTGGACCTCTACGCCTGCGTACGGCCCTGCCGTTACATCCCGGGCGTTCCTTCACCCGTTAAGGAGCCTCAGAAGCTGGATGTGGTGATCTTTCGGGAAAATACCGAAGACGTCTATGCCGGAATCGAATGGCCGGCGGAGTCCCAGGAGGCCCGGGCAATCATCGATTTTCTGAATTCGAATTATTCCAAACAGATCAGGACGGACTCGGGAATCGGGATAAAGCCGATGTCCGTGTTTGGCACCAAGCGGCTGGTACGCATGGCCATTCGCCATGCCCGGCAAAACGGTCTGAACCGGGTCACCCTCGTGCACAAGGGCAACATTATGAAGTACACGGAGGGGGCATTCCGCGATTGGGGATACCAGGTCGCGCGCGAGGAATTCAAAGACATCTGCATCGATGAGACCGAGCTTTGGGAGAAGCATTCCGGGCGTGTACCGGAAGGAAAGATCCTGGTGAACGACCGGATCGCCGACGCGATGTTCCAGCAAGTCCTGCTCCGGCCGGACGAATACCAGGTGCTGGTGACACCCAACCTGAACGGAGATTACCTGTCGGATGCGTGTGCGGCTCAGGTGGGAGGGCTCGGGATGGCTCCGGGAGCGAATATCGGGGATCAGGTGGCCTTCTTCGAAGCCACTCACGGCACCGCCCCCAAGTATGCCGGGCAGGACAAGGTGAATCCCGGCTCGCTGATCCTTTCGGGCGTGATGATGCTCCAATACCTGGGCTTGAAAGAGGCGGCCGAGCTCATCTATTCCGGCCTTGCGAAGACAATCCAGCAGCGCCGAGTTACTTACGATCTGGAACGCCAGATGGAGGGAGCCGTCGTCCTCAAGACGAGCGAGTTCGCTTCGGCGATTATCGAAAACATGAATGCTTAAACGAAGATGAAGGATGAAGGAAGAAGGATGAAGAAGCGGGCTCTGCATTTTTCTTCACCCTTCATGCTTCTGTCTGTGCCTTTCTCTTCATCCTTCATCCTTCTTCCTTCATCCTTTCCCGGGAGGACATATGCCACGGTGTGAAAGAAGCAAAGTCACGGTCATCGGAGCGGGGAATGTCGGGGCCAACGTGGCCCAGAGGCTGGTCGAAAAAGAGCTGTGCGACGTGACGCTGGTGGACGTGGTCGAAGGTCTGCCCCAGGGCAAGGCTCTCGACCTGCTGGAGTCCGGTCCCCTTCAGGACTACGACTCGTTTCTGATGGGCAGCAACAACTACGAGGCCAGCGAAGGGTCGGACATCATCGTGGTGACGGCCGGTCTGGCCCGGAAGCCGGGAATGAGCCGCGACGACCTTCTCCTGAAGAACGCCGCGATTGTTCAGGACGTGATTCAAAACGCGGCTCGTCACAGCCCTTATGCGATCATTCTGATGGTCAGCAATCCGCTCGATGCCATGTGTCATGTGGCGATGGCCACCAGCCGGTTCCCGCGCGAACGGGTGGTCGGGATGGCGGGCGTTCTGGACTCAGCCCGGTTGCGGACCTTCATTGCGCAGGAGCTGGAGGTTTCAGTCGAGAGCACGCAGGCCTTCGTCCTCGGTGGTCACGGGGACACCATGGTACCAATGGTCAGGTATTCGACTGTCGGAGGCATTCCGATTACCGAGCTGCTCCCGCCGGAGAAGATCGATGCCTTGATTCAACGGACCCGCGAGGGCGGCGCGGAGATCGTCAAACTGTTGAAGACCGGGAGTGCTTTCTATGCCCCGTCAGCCGCCGTCGCCGAGATGGTGGAGTCGATTCTGCATGATGAGAAGAAGATCCTGCCGCGCGCCGCGTTGTTGAGAGGCGAATTTGGTATTAATGAGCTTTTCATCGGCGTCCCGGTGAAGCTCGGCTGCCGCGGCGTCGAGGAAGTAATCCAGATCAGCCTGACGACCGAAGAGCGCGCTGCCCTCCAGAAGTCCGCCGCCTCGGTGCAGGAGTTGGTCGATGTGTTGAAGAAGAACGGTTTCCTGAAACCGTGAATTGAGCTGGAGGCCGCGGTTTGTTATCCACGAATTACCCGAATTGCACGAATTGACGGGTCAATTCGTGTAATTCGTGTAATTCGTGGATAACAAAAACCGCGCCTCCGACTCTATCTGCAATCGACAATCCGCCGTTCATCCGGTAAAACCCTCCGTCTGCCGATGTTCTTTTGACCCGTCCAATCACTCACGCGTAAATTGCAGACTGAAGGAGGAAGACCGATCGTATGAAATTTCTACCGTTTCTCCTGAGGAACGTGTTTCGTAACCGGAGGCGGACAGTCCTGACCGTGACCAGCATCGCCGTTTCGCTCTTCCTCGTGGCTACGCTCTTGACCGTCTTGTCGGAGTTGAATGAGCCGCCGAGCACTCCGGACTCTGCTCTGCGCCTGATCTCACGTCACAAAGTCTCGCTCGCGAACATTCTTCCCAAGGCGCACCAGGCCAAGATCCGGTCAGTGCCGGGGGTCAAAGGGGTTTGCGGGTCGATGTGGTACGGCGGCGTTTATAAGGATCCCTCGAATTTCTTCGCGCAGTTCGCCCTGACGACTGACGACATGATGGAAGTCTACGGCAACGACGTGGTAATGAGCGAGGCCGAGAAGCAGGCGTTCTTGAAGGAACGGACGGCTTGTGTTGCCGGACGCAAGCTGGCCAAGCGTTTCAACTGGAAGCTCGGTGAGAAGATCTTTCTGAAGGGAACGGTTTTTCCCTTCAATGCTGAGCTTACCCTTCGAGGCATCTACGAGGGGCCGGACGAAAGCTCGCTGTTCTTCCACTGGGAGTACTTCAACGAAGGCATGAGCAAAGAGTTCGGGGGCACTGCGGACTTCTGTGGCTTCTACGTTATCAAGGCGGAGTCCGCGGAGGCGGTCCCAATCGTGGCGGAAAAGATCGATGCCCTCTTTCGGAACACGACCGCCCCGACCAAAACAGAGAGCGAGAAGTCATTTATCCTCGGCTTTATCTCGATGCTCGGCAACGTGCAGTTGCTCATCACCAGCATTTGCTCGGGAGTGATTTTCGCGATCGTCCTGGTGGCCGCTAACACGATCGCCATGTCGATTCGTGAGAGGACGAGGGAGATAGGAATCCTGAAGGCGCTCGGTTTTCGACGCAGCCAGATTTTGTTTCTGCTGCTGTCCGAAGCGATTTTCATCACTCTGGGCGGTTCGCTCATCGGTTCTTGGGGGGCCCGCCTGTTGTACTCGTCTATTGACTTTTCGGCAGTGACGGCCGGATTCTTCCAGCGTTTCTATGTCACCCCCGAGACTCTCACATTGTGCGCGTTGATCGGTCTGGGAGTCGGCGTTGTATCGGCGGGAGTGCCGGCCTGGCAAGCTTCGCGTCGCCCCGTGGTGGACGCGCTTAGACGGGTGGTATAGGAGGCAGCTATGAAGATACCGTTAAGATACAATCTGCGCAGCCTCCTGGTCCGCTGGGTCGGGACGCTCATGACTGCCATCGGGATCGGACTCACCGTGGCCATCTTCATCGTAATGAATGCGTTGGTGAACGGCCTCGACTCGACCTTTGTCCAAACCGGGCGAGAGAACCAGCTGGTGATCATCCGGCAAGGCTCGCTGGCGGAAACGAACAGCTATTTTGACCGCGGCCTGTATGAGACGGTGCGGCTGCTGGACGGCATTGCGCACGATAAATCGGGGCAACCGCTGGCTTCGGGGGAGATTACCGTCATCATCAACCACCCGAGACTCACCGGCGAAAGCGCGAACGTGCTCATCCGTGGCGTATCTGACATGGCGTTCGCCGTAAGACCGGAGGTGAAGATTACCTCGGGCAGGAAGTTTCGCGACGGTCTGCGCGAGTTGGTTGTCAGCCAGTCGTTGGCCAACCGGTTCCAGAACATGCAGATCGGGAAGACGATTCACATCGGTCGAAGTGACTGGCGGGTCGTCGGACTCATGGAGGCGGGCGGAACCGCCTATGATTCCGAAATCTGGGCCGACTACGAAGATGTCGCCCAGGAGTGGGATCGCCCGATCTATTCCTCGATCCTCGTCCGGGCCAATGACGCGAAGGCGGCAGAAAGTCTGACGAAGAGGATCAAAGATGACCAGCGGATAAATCTTCAGGCGCTCGACCAGAAGACCTATTTCAAAGATCAGATGGTCAGCTCTATCGGGATCAAGGCGCTCGGTTTGTTTATCGCCGTGGTGATGGGAATCGGGTCCTGTTTTGCAGCGATGAACATGATGTACTCGGCGGTCATGGGTCGAATGAAGGAAGTGGGAACCCTGCGGGCGCTGGGCTTCAAGCGACGGAGTATCCTCTCGTCCTTTCTGGTCGAGTCGGTCATTCTCGCCCTCGCAGGGGGAATTCTCGGCTGCCTGATGGCCCTCCCGCTCCACGGGCTCTCGACCGGAACAGCAAACTTCATCTCGTTCAGCGAGGTTTTGTTCCACTTCCGAATTACGCCGACGATCCTGTTGAAAGGACTGGCGTTTGCGGCCATTGTGGGAGTCCTGGGCGGGATTCTGCCGGCCCGCCGGGCAGCCCGCATCAAGCTGGTCGAGGTATTGCGCGACTAAGATCTCGAGTTACAGCAATTGGCAACTGGTAACTGGTAACTGGTAACTGGTAAGAGGAAACAATGGAAAAGGATCTTAAGGGATTAAGGATAGACCCGGAGAGAAAGGGCCGTTTGCGCAGGAACGGGGCGACCAACTGGATTCTGGCACTCGTCTTCCTTCTCGCTGGAGCGGGGGCGTTTGCCCTGATTTCCGGTTACCTGAAGCCGACTGCGGACCAATCGGCCGATAAGCCGGCTGCAGCGCCCGCTCCCGAGAGCCAGGCGGCCGAATCGTCAAGCACAACCGGCGAAGTCTTGAAGGCGTCGGGTTACATCGTTTCGCATCACAAGATTCTAATCGGTTCCAAGTTCATTGGGAATGTGGCTTGGTTTGTCGTGTAAAAGGGTGACAAGGTCCGCGAAGGACAATTGCTGGTCCGGCTCGACGACCGCGAATATCAGGCCCAGGTCGGGCAGGCCGAGGCCGCCTTGCGGTCCGCTGAGGCGCGCCTGGCGGAACTGGTAGCGGGGAATCGGGCCGAGGAAGTCCAGCGCGCCGAAGCTGAATTGGCCCGCAATCGGGTTGATGCCGCTAACGCCGCCCTCGAGTTAAAACGCCTCCAGACACTGCTCGGCAGCGGCGCGATCGCGCAGCAGCAGGTGGACAACGCCCGTTCCCGCACTGAGATGGCTGAAGCGGCGGTGAGAGTGGCCGAACGCAACTTCGAGTTGATGAAACTGGGGCCGAGGGCCGAACAGATCTCGTCGGCCAGGGCCGAGGCGGACCGGGCAAGAGCTAATCTCGAGTATTCGCGAACATTGCTCGATGCCACCCTGATTCGCGCGCCGATCGACGGAACGGTGCTGCAGAGAATCGTCGAGGTGGGCGAGATGGTGACGACGTCGTTCGCCGGCGAAATGGGTGCCAAATCAGCCGTTGTCTCACTGGCCGACCTGATGGATCTCCAAGTCGAGCTGGACATCAGCCAGTCCGATTTCAACCGGATCGCGAACGATCAGGAATGCATCATGAGGCCCGAAGCCTTTCCTGACCGCAGGTATCGCTGCCAGATAGACGAAATAGCCCCTGAGGCCAATCGGCAAAAGGCCACGATCCAGGTGAAGGTGAAGGTGCTCGAACCGGATTCGTATCTCCGACCGGAAATGACGGCAAACGTGACGTTCAGCAAGGATACGAGGACGGCGAAGCTGATTGAATGACCGTTCACCGTTCACCGTTCAGCGTTCACCGTTCCGGGTTAAAAGCGAGGACCGGAGCTTTGAACGGCGGACCGAGAACGCTGAACGGGATAACGGTGAACGGAATAACGCTGAACGGAATAACGGTGAACGGTGCACTATGAGCGAACCACTTATTGAAATATCGGCCTTGAGTAAGGTGTTCCAGCGGGACAGCGTAGAAGTCCGAGCGCTCGACCGGGTTGACATGCAGGTGTTCCCGGGCGACTTCGTCTGTCTGATGGGTCCCTCTGGCTCGGGAAAGAGCACGCTGCTCAATATCATTGCCGGCGTGGATCGGCCGAGCGAAGGCTCGGTGATTGTGGCGGGCGAGAGTCTGAACGAGATGAGCGAAGACGAGCTGGCCGCGTGGCGGAACCATCATGTCGGTTTCGTTTTTCAACACTTCAATCTCATTCCGGTTCTCACCGCTTTCGAAAACGTCGAACTCCCTCTCTTGCTGACATCGTTGTCCAAGAAGGAGCGGCGTGAACACGTTACAACCGCGATGGAATTGGTTGGCCTCACGGACCGGATGGATCACTATCCGAGACAGCTGTCGGGCGGGCAGGAGCAACGCGTGGCCATTGCGCGCGCCATCGTTACGGACCCGACTTGTGTGCTGGCCGATGAACCGACCGGGGATCTCGATGCCCACTCGGCTCGTGAAGTCCTCGAGGTGCTGAAAGGCCTGAACGAACAATTCAAGAAGACAATCATGATGGTGACCCACGATCCTCACGCCGCGGCTTACGCGTCGACGCGTTACCAGCTTGAAAAGGGCGTGTTTTCGAAAGAGGGGGCGCGGCAGACGGTTTGACGAACAGTGCTGAACGGGTCGCGGTGGCCGATCCGAACCGAGGCTATTCTTCGTGGTTTGTCCTTCTGGTAGCTGTCTCGGTTACCACGCTCATCACGTCTAACGTCATTGGCGGGAAGTTGATCCGGCTGGGAGGCTACCTTCTCCCGGCCGGGTTCGTCATCTTTCCGCTCAGCTACATTGCCGGCGACGTGGCGACCGAAGTTTACGGCTACCGAAGCGCGCGCCGAATCATCTGGCTCGGCTTCGGGTGCAACCTGGCCGCCGTGGCCGCCATTTGGGTCGCCGGCATACTGCCTCCTGCCGACGTGTGGCCTTACCAGAAGGCCTACGACGCGGTTCTCGGTAACACTCCCCGCCTGATCACAGCCTCGTTCCTGGCTTATCTCGTCGGTGAATTCAGCAACTCCTTCGTCCTGGCGCGCCTGAAAATC
>RPQK01000175.1 GCA_003819755.1 Acidobacteriota bacterium
CACGACCAATCCCAGCCGTGATCTGTGCTCACCGCAACGGCCGCATCGCTCCGCAAAAGACGCTCCGCTCAGGGCTCTGTTTCGCTGGGTGGCGGTGCCTCCGTCAGCGCTCCGCTACTTGAGAGAGCGGTCCCGAGATGTGTATAAAGTGCGGCGGCAACGAGAGGCCGACGCTTTATCAGGCCTCGAGGCGACGCCGCTTTCCCCTGTGCACAATCGATCCGGGTGAATGCTGATCCCGTTTGGCTCGATCCTGCACAGGGGAAAGCGGCGTCGCCTCGAGGCCTGATAAAGCGTCGGCCTCTCGTTGCCGCCGCACTCCAAGCGTTGCCCACGCTTTTGCTCTTCTTGCCGGCCATGCTACCATCCTCGTCCGGAGGAGACAGAGGATGAATCGTCGTCAGTTTCTTTACTCCAGCGTCGCCGGTCTCGGCCTCACGAGATCCGCTCGATTCTCAGTTTTTGCAGACGACAAGCCCAAACGTGTCGGCGTCATCGGCCCCGGCTGGTACGGCAAGTGCGATCTTTTCCGCCTGATCCAGGTCGCTCCCGTTGAAGTCGTCTCCTTGTGCGACGTTAACCAGCAGACGCTGGACCGGGCCGCGGACATGGTGGCCCAGCGCCAGGCTTCCAAGCAGCGGCCGCGCCTGTACAAAGACTATCGGGAGATGCTCAAGGAAAAGGACTTGGACATCGTCATCGTCGACACCCCGGATCACTGGCACGCCCTGCCGATGATCGCCGCGGTCCAGGCGGGCGCGGATGTTTGGGTACAGAAGCCAATCAGCGTGGACGTGATCGAAGGGCAGGCGATGCTGGCTGCGGCGCGAAAACACAAACGGGTGGTTCAGGTAGGGACCCAGCGCAGGAGCACGCCTCACCTCGTCGAAGCGCGCGACGAATATATCCGGGGCGGGAAGCTCGGGAAGATCGGCCTGGTTGAAATCTACTGCTACTCGGGCCGGGGCGGGCGCGGAAGGCGTCCGCCGTCTGAACCCCCGGCGGATCTCAAGCCGCCCGATTATCTCGATTACGAGATGTGGGTGGGACCCGCGCCCATGCGACCGTACCGGGACTTGATGAACAACAACTGGCGGGCATACAAGGAGTACGGCAATGGGTTGATCGGGGATATGGGCATCCATATGCTCGACATGGTCAGGTGGATGCTAGGCCTCGGCTGGCCGAAGCGAATCTCCTCGACCGGCGGAATCGTGATGCGCAAAAGCGGCCCATCGAATACCTCGGACACGCAACTGGCGACCTTCGAGTTCGACGACATGCCGGTCGTTTGGCAACACCGGGCGTGGGGAGAACCGCCCGACCCGAAGTACTGGTGGGGAGCTACGCTCTACGGCGAAAGCGGGACGCTCAAAGCGGGCGTATATGGCTATGATTTCACGCCGCTCGGCGAAGGGACGCCGGTTCACCGCGACGTTACCTACGAGCTCGAACAGTACCCGGAGGACAAGACCGAACCCAGGATCGAGCATTTCGCCGCGCCGGCGATCCGCTACCAGATGAAGGATTTTCTCGCGGCGATCGCCTCGCGCGGGAAGCCGGTCGCCGATATCGAAGAAGGTTATATCTCGACCAGCTGCTGCATCATGGCCAATTTGGCGATGCAGCTGGGCCGAACTCTCGCCTGGGATCCGGTTAAACAGAGTGTAGCGGGCGACGATGAGGCGAACCGTTTCTTGCAGCGCCCGTACCGCAAACCGTGGGTGCACCCGGAGCCGGGCAAGGTCTAGCTCGACGGACTGACACGGACTGACACGGACGAACACGGACGGACACGCACACGGCACCTCGAAATTGCCCGTGTCCGTGTTCGTCCGTGTCAGTCCGTGGTGGTCCGTACCTGCCCGGTTTTCGGCCGACGTACACGTTGCTCGGTCGGCTCCGCGCGGGTCGCGTATTCGGTCCAGTCGACGAAGGCCGAAAGGGGAACGGTCGGCTTCTGCACGGCACCCGGCATCCCCTCGGGCGCCCAACCCGGCGTGTGCCAGAGGTTTGTCATGTAGTACGAGGCCCGGGACGGAATGCGGGCGGAAGGTCCCTGGTAGTCCCACAAAACCAGCCGGCGGCCATTCTCCGGGTTAGTCATCCACCACGTCACCCCGGTGGGAGTCCAGTCAAACCCGTACTCGTAAAACGAGGTGGCAGAATTGTACTCGGGCAGAGCGGGAACCGTCGTCGGTTCCGCTTCAGGGCCCGCCAGTGGCTGGCACTTTCCGAACGCCTCGTAATAACAGGTATAGAGAATCTGGCCCGTCTTCAGGTTTATTGCTCGCCCGACGCGCCGTTGCGCCGCGTCCGCATCGCGATAGTCGGTCCACATGGTCATGTAGACAACTTCAGGTTGCGCTCCGAGCCACTCAAAATCGATTTCACAGTTGTCGGGAAGACCGTTGCCGTTGTAGTCCTTGCCGTCGTTCAGATAGGTGAAATAACCGGTGACGACACCCGCGCCTGGTTGGGCCGAACAGTCGGCGGTCTTCAACCTGGTACGGAAATGCCCGTACAGGTAGGTGGCGCGGCTCTGTATCTCCGCCCCGCCTCCCGGACTCGGCCGTGGATTGGCAGGCAGCAGGAGCTGGAGTACGCGTCCATCACCGGCGGTTTCTTCAGGAATGTTGAAGAGTACTTCGGCGGACGGCGCCCGCACGGTAAAGTGAGGCGAGGTTGCACCGCTCCAGTTTTCCCGAAAGTGATCGGCTCCCGCCGCTCCCGAGGTGGCAAACATAAGAGCGATGGTCCCAAGCACCGAATGATTCTTCATGCTTCGAAATGCTGCAGCACGTACCGAGCACGGTATGTCAGCCATTTGCTGGGTTTCCCCCTTTTTTCGACGTCAGCCCGCATTTTGCCGTTCAGCGTGTTTTCAAGGATCCACCGTCCGTCATTCGTCATTTTCTCCCGGACTATCTGAAGAGCCCGCAGCAGCCGGTCACTCATCGGCGTGCCGCATAGCGCCAACGCATACATGGCTTCCAGCAAGTCCGAATTGTAGTGGAGCGGAAAACCAAACTTCAGCCATCCCGCCTTTTCGTCCGGTTGCCCAGTACCCTTTTCTGCCAGGAACTGCTTCTTGCGGTCCTTGATCCACCCCTTGACAGTCTGTCCGGCGGGCAAGGCCGGTTTGTTTTCGATAACCTCTAGCCACTCTTTGCGGTTGCCGGGGACATACATGGAGATCTGGTGATCGATCAGATTCGCGGAAAGCAGGTCAATCGCAGCCCTCACCGCCGGTTGCCTCTTGAGTCCGGCGTTCTGAGAGAAACACAAGAGCAGCTTGGGCTGAGCCATGAAGCAAAACGGCAACAGGGAATAGAGCATCACCTCGCAGTCGATTCCACCGTCGCTCACCAGCCTTTCGGCAAGGCCCGTAATCCCGCCAAGAACGATCGGGTGGTCACCGTAACCGAGCATGGTTAAGGCGGACAACAGATTGGCCGTGAGGCATTGTCCGCCCTGCGGGATCAGCACCCAGTCCCGCGTTTCAATCAACTTCTCGACCACTTCGCGGATGCGCGGATCCCGGCCGTCGGCGTGAAAATTCCCCAGGAAGATAACCTGCCAGTATTTACCGCCGTATTTCTGATAGGACCGATGGCCGTCGTGATTCCGAAACTGGTCGAATTGGGCAAGGATCGCCCGCGTCGGTTCGTATTCCGGCAGTCGGGCCTTGGCCTGTTCAACCTCGGGATCGGACGGCGTCCGCCCGAGAAGGTGTAAAAGCGTCAGATACCTGACCGGAGGGTTGTCAGGTTCGAGGAGCCAGTCGAGGGTCGAGTCGGAGAGCTTGGACATGACAGCAGTCTAACTCCGAACTTGAGGATCTCAAACAAACTGCTACACGCCCTGCTACACCGCTGCTAACAGGCTTAACCGTGCAAAACCGGGAGAATTGAGGTAAAAGACTAAACCTACCGAAGGAGGAGGAGAGAATGAACCGCAAGGAGTTTCTCAGGAAGTCAGTAGGGATGGGACTCGGGTCAGGCGCCTTGTTGGTGCTGAATCAGGGGAACGGCACGCTCCAGGCAACAGCCACCCCGGAGGAAGAACTGACCAAGGCAAAGCGAGAAAAGGAATTCATAGAGGGTTGGCTCACGGACCTCCTCGATACGATGGGCGAAGAACTGGATGAGAAGACCATCATCAAGCTCATCGAGGGCTGCGGTCGGGGCTGCTATAACCGGCACCAGTTCAAAAAGGACATCGCCAAGGAAGGCGCCAACGACTTGGAGAAGTTGCTGGCCGCCTACCGCAAGGTCTTTGGCAACGTCCAAAAGGAAGGGAACGCGGTGCACATCCGCTTCAATACCAAAGAGCGCGGCTGCTTTTGCCCGGTTCTTAGAGAGCGCCCGTCGAAAATCAACGCGATGCACTGCCACTGCCACAAGGGGACACACGAAGCGATCTTCAAAGCCGCCCTCGGCCGGACCTATGAGGCGAAGATCGTGGAATCAGTTCGCCGAGGCGGCGAGAGATGCCATTTCGTGATTGAGTTGACGTAGGCCGACTCCAGGTTTCCGCCACTGTCGCGAGCACCCAGCTCGGCGGCGGTTGAGTGACTCGCCGTTTGGTGGCGAGTCACTCAACCGCCGCTGGTCTTGGCGTCCCCCTCCTACTCCGGCAGCACCTCCGCACCCGTGATCTTCAGCGTGTAAGCGTGGCGGGACGGTAGGTCTTCCGGCCCGGCTGCCGGCATCTGCACGACGAGCGTGTTGCCTTTCGTCTCGGCCTTGAGCGGCTGATTCCACCCGAGCATCGTCACCTTGACGCCTGCCGGCGCCTTGATGTCTCGAAGCGTAAACTCCTTCCCCGGCCAGCCTGGAAGAATCGCGTAAAGCGCGTCGGGCTTCTTGGTGAAAAACACCTGCTTGACCGCAACGCCGTCCTTCGCCTTGAACCCGATCTGGTTCATCAGGTCGTACTTGATCATGTATTCGCCGAATTCCTGGCCGGGACGTTTGCCCTCCGACCATTGGTTGGCCCGCCCGGCATACCGGGTCCCGTAAATGGCTTCACCATTGATACGCAGCCAATCCCCTATCTCCAGTAACCGCTGCTCCATGATGGCCGGAATGCGGCCATCAGCCGTCGGACCGATGTCGAGCAGGAAATTGCCGCCGCGGCTGACCAGATCGACGAGGATCATGATGAACTCGCGGCCCGTCTTGTAATCATCGATGGCTTCGGCGCGGTTGTAGCCATAGGAGTAGGCCATTCCGCGGCTCTCTTCCCAAGGATGTGAGGCATCCTTCATCCCGGCCGCATACTCAGTCGTATAGTAGCCGCCGTGCTTGTGTCGACAGTCCTTGCCCCACCGGTCGTTGACAACCACTTCGTTCTTCACGGGCGACTCGTTGAAAAGCCAGGCCAACAGCTCTTCGCTCTTCCACTCCTTGGAGGTCATGTCCCACTCGCCGTCGCTGAAGATGATCGCCGGCTTGTAACGGGTGACGACGTCTTTGAATTGCGGAGTCATGTGTTCATCGACAAAACGCTTGCGATCCGAGAGCCATAACGGGTTAAACCATTCATACAGGGAGTAGTAGAAACCGTACTTCAGTCCTCTTTTCCGGCAGGCATCCCCCAGATCCCCGAGCAAATCCCGTTTCGGCCCGATTTCGACCGCGTTCCACTGGCGGCCCCAGGTTTTGCTCGCCTCGGCGCTGGGCCAAAGCGCGAATCCTTCGTGGTGCTTCGACGTCGGCACAATGTACTTGGCCCCGGACCGCTCGAAGATCTCCGCCCAATGATCAGGGTTAAACAGCTCCGCTCGGAAAGAAGGAGCAAACTCCTTGTATTCGAAGTTCGCGCCAAAGTTCTTCTGATGGAATTGCCACCAGACGTTGTCCGGCTTCTTGTCAGCCATCTTGTTCCAGTACCACTCCGCGTACTGCTTGGGCGCACCCCAGGCGGGGACCGAGTAGACTCCCCAATGGATGAAAATTCCGAACTTGGCATCGAGGAACCACTCGGGCGTGGGGCGCTTGTCGAGTGAATCCCAGTTGGGAGCGTACTTCACGTCAGCGGCCGAGGCGAGACTGCCTATCAGCATGAGGATTAATGCAATCAGCGTAGTTTGCCTGAATCTGGAACTCATATCTGTTTCGATCTCCTTTTGCTGTTGTCCCGGTAGTGCCGTAAGCGCAGCCCTTTTTTCGCGGAGCGCACCGGTCCGAAAAGTAGAGGACCACCCTTCTTTCTCGCGCTTAGCTGCCGCATGGCTCGGGCCGGGTCGCTCCGCAAAGAACCTTGCGCTTACGGCACTGCTGGAGCGTTGTTTGACAACACGCTCCGCAGTTGCTCCGCGGTCACTTCCACCTGCGGGTTGAAGCGTTCGCTTTCCATGTAGCGCAGGAGGCTTTGACGAAGCTGGCGGGCGACCAGGTTCGTCTCGAGACCGGTCTCGAGATCGATGCTCGAGACCAGCAGTTTTCCGTTCCCGACCTTCACCTCAAAAACCAGGCCGAGGCGGCGCGCCGTGAACCAATCATCGATCACCTGAACGATGGGCTTCAGGCCGACCGGCAACTTGTCAAGAATCATGGCCGACGACCTTCCGGGGCTCATCAAATACCACCACTGCCAGTTGGTATGAAAGTCGGTGGGAAATCCCGTAAGGGCGGGGTGCTTCGGATCGCATAGGATCCCGAGAGTATGGGGCGCCTGTCTGTTCGTCCACGCCGTGTTCCAGAAAATGCTGGAGAAGCCAAGCTCGATCTTCCCCAGCTTGCTGTCCGGCGCGACCCTGTCGGGCGGGATGCTCAGCCACACCCTTTCCCCCGTCGCCAGCGCCGCCAGGTTCTCCTCGTCGAGGGTGCGGACCAGGCGGATACCCGGTGTCGCCCGGTTGTCGGCCTCAGCGGGATAGACCCAGAAGTCCCAATCGTTTTCAAACCGCGTACCATCCAGCCCAACGACCAGCTTGAACCTCCCCGGTCCACCCAGGTTGAACATCGGGACCCGCACCCGGCCTAGGACGAAAGCATTGTCGATTGGAACGTCACGCGGGAGAAGTTGACCGGCAAGCAGGATTCGGCCGGCATCATCAATCACCTTCCAATCGGCGACCACCGCACGTAACGGACTGGGGCCGAAATGGGCGACCTCGATCTCCGTTTCCAGCGTCTCTTCGGAATTGAAGACTCGTTTGGACATCCGGACGAGCGGCACGGTCTGGTTGCAGAACCGGGCATACTCCTCGGGAGTCACGTATCCCTTCGAGTCCCAGAACGGATCGAGAACGCCGACGAGCGCGGTTCCCTGGCCCGGGAAGTCATGCAGGTCGAGCAACTGGAAACCGGCCATACCTGGAGTGCGGAGAGCCGATTCGATCTCCTCCTTGTAGCACAACGTCTGCAGCTTCCCGGAGGCGAGCAGGAAGGCCTTAGCCTGATCAGCCATGCCGTGCTCCTCGAGCCTGCTGCGGAAGATCTCGAAGTTTTTCGGCTTCAGATAACCGGTGTACTTCGGGATTTCGTCAAAATTCGGGTAAACGCACCATTGTCCGATCTCGTGACTAATCACCGGGACGCTGTGAGACGCGATGTAGTCCCGATAATCACTTCGGGTCTCGGGAGGCTTGGAATTGATGCGCGACTTTAGCCCCTCTCTCCACGCCTGAATCCGCGGCTGCGGCGCCACATGGAACTGATTCTCGGGGAGCTGCGGCCAGCCCGCGCCGCTGCTGTACAGGCGTCGCGAGTCCTTGGCCCGGCAATGGCTGACCCATTTCGAGAGAAACGCCTGGTGTTGCTTGCCCCCCGGCTCATTGCCGTAAAGCATCATCAGAAACGAAGGGTGGTTGCCGTATGCTTTGAGAATCCGGTCCGCTTCCTCGTAGATCCACTTATCGATCGGCTTGCCGTCGCCTAAGGTCGTCGACTGGTTAGCCCAGGACGAGCACTCCACGTGGAAGTAGAAACCGAGCTCGTCAGCGGCAATGAAGGCCGCTTCCGGTGGGCACCAGGAGTGGAACCTCATGTTGTTGAGGCCGTGGGCTTTGGCGATGCGGATGATCCGTTTCCAGGAATCGACGTCTACCGGCGGATGACCGGTCGCAGGAAAGATGGCGCACTCGAGGGTTCCGCGGATAAACAGCTTCCGACCGTTGAGAACGAACTGTGTCCCCTGAGTGGCAATCTCGCGCCGTCCGAAGGTGACCGACCGTGAAGAGTCAAGAAGCGTGGCCGTGACCTCGTACAGCACCGGATTGAACTCGTCCCAGGGCTCGAAGTCCCCGGGGAGCCCCGCCTCGAACTCTCCTCCCGTCGGGGTCCAGGCTACGGAAAGATGGGTGAGCCCGGTATTCGCGCCTTGGGTTCCGAGCTTCCGTACCGTGATCACGATTTCGCCGCGACCTGGCTGGCGCGTCACATTCGCAATGCGTCCCTTGAGCAAGACCGGCTGGGCGAGACTCGACGCGAAGACCTGCAGATCCTCGATGGCCACAGGCGGGGTGGCTGAAAGCTCAATCCGGCCGACAATACCGTTCCAGTTGCCTTGAGTGTGGTCGGAGACACTGTGGGAATTCTCTCCGACATCGATCACCATCCGGTTGTCGACGCGTATCGTCAGCGTATGCCTGCCCGGGGATATGAACTTCGTCAGATCAAATTCATGAGGGGTGGCCAGCGCGTCGCCTGACCAGCAGGTCGTCCCGTCGATCGATACTGTGGTCCCCCAGTGGACCCGCTCGAGGAAGAGAAGAACTCGCTGGTTCCGCCAGCTTTCGGGGATCTCGATTTCTCTTTGGTACCACGCGGCGCCCGCATAATACTTGTCCGGTTGCAGCCAGAAGGGCACCTTGATCTGCCCGGGCTGGCGGTACTTCTCATACTCCGGCGCGGTGAAGAAGGACTTGTCCACAACGGCGCCGATCCAGGGAGTTTTAAGTGATATTTCATCCCCGATACCCTGGGCGGTCAGAGTGCCGGGCAGCTGGATCTTGCCCGGGAGTCTCGTCGTGTTCCAATGCCATTTGACCCCGATGTCCTGGGGATCCAGCTGAAACCCCCACTGGCCATGAAGGGAGATGACGTCGCCGGAGAATGCAGTACCGGTAAGGAAGACAGCGATGAGAACCGCGTATGCTGTTTTCATAGAAGATCCTACGGAGTTTAGCAAGCATAAGGAATCTCCACGAATTACACGAATTACACGAATTTCCGTGTATAAATTCGTGTAATTCGTGGATGATTCCCTCTGCGCACCGCTTTACTTCACCAATTCTCTCTCAATCTCCTCCAAGGTTTTCCCCTTGGTTTCCGGCAGCCGAAGTCGAATGAAAAGGAATCCCGCCACGCAGACGCCGGCATATAACCAGAAAGTGGCTGCCGGGCCGAAATTCTTGTTCAACACCGGGAACGTGAAAGTCAGGATGAAGCAAGCCAGCCAAAGAGCAGTAACGGCGACCGACATCGCGGCTCCTCGGATGCGGTTCGGAAAGATCTCGGCGATGATCACCCAGGTGACCGGAGCCAGAGACATGGCATAGCAGCCAATGGCGGCCACCACCAGGCCAAGAACGTGAATACCCTGACTGCCGGAGAAGTAGAAGCCCCCGAGCAGGGTGTAAATGAAGGCAAGTCCCGCTGCACCGCCGAGCATCAGGCGACGGCGGCCGACTTTGTCCACGGCAGCTATGGCTACGAACGTGAAAATCAGGTTCACGGCGCCGGTCACGACAATGTTGAACATAACGTCGGAAACCTTGTAGCCGGCCGCAGTGAAGATCTCCTCGGCATAGTTGAAAATGACATTAATACCGCACCATTGCTGAAAGACGGCCAAGCCAACGCCGAGCAGGAGGACAGCCCGCATCTTCCTGTCGAGCAGATCGCGGAAGTCCACTCCGGCGGTCTCGTTTCGCAGTGTCTCCTCGATCTCGGCGATAGCCCTGCCTGCGTAGTCATCACCGCCTATTCTGCTCAGGAGCAGCCGAGCCCTCTGCTGTTCACCATTCTTGGCCAGCCACCGGGGGCTTTCAGGAACGAAGAACATACCCGCGAAGAACAGGAGGGCTGGAATCGCCGTCAGCCCGAACATCCAGCGCCAGCCAATCTGCCCGTACCAGGAGTTGAGCAGGAAGTCCTCGGTGGCGTCCTGAGGGAGCCCAAGCACCAGGAGCCAGTTGATCAGCTGGGCCAAAACGATGCCAATCACGATCGTCAGCTGGTTGATTGACACCAACTTGCCTCGCATGGCGGCGGGAGAGACTTCCGAAATGTACATGGGTGAAAGGCTGGAAGCGAGTCCTATGGCGACACCGCCGAGCATCCGCCAGGTGACGAAAATCGCGAAACTTCCCGCCAGCGCGTTGCCAATAGAGGTAGCCGCGAAGAGAAACCCTGAAAAAATCAGGAGACGCTTGCGCCCGAATTTGTCGCTGAACGCTCCGGCGAGCAGCGCGCCGAACAGGCAGCCGATCAAGGCACAACTGTTCGCCCATCCCTTTGCGGCCGGGTCTGTCAACTGGAAGTACCGTTCGAAAAAAGGCTTTGCACCACCGATAACGACCCAGTCGTAGCCGAAGAGGAGGCCGCCCAGGGCGGCGACAAGCGAGATCATCCAAATGTAGCGGGTGTTGAACCTGGTGGTTGCTTTCAGCGTCGGGGCGACGTTCTCGGTTGCCTGTTGCACAGGTGCTCGTTATAGCAGCTTTTAGGGAGCGAGGGAATAATCCACGAATTACAGGGGACCGTTCACCGTTCACCGTTCACCGTTCACCGTTCGCCGTTCACGGGTCAGAAACCCCGAACGCTGAACGCTGAACGCTGAGAAGGTCTGAAAAAATCAAGCGTGTCGACGGGCTTTTATCGTGGCCGGACTCTCCAGAGTCCGGCGCGTACATCGTGCAACCAGCCATCATCCACGCGCCGGACTCTGGAGAGTCCGGCCACGATAAAAG
>RPQK01000176.1 GCA_003819755.1 Acidobacteriota bacterium
CTCCAGAGTCCGGCGCGTACATCGTGCAACCAGCCATCATCCACGCGCCGGACTCTGGAGAGTCCGGCCACGATAAAAGCCCGTCGACACGCTTGATTTTTTCACACCTTCTCAGCCGTCAGCTTGTAATGCACATCCGGCAACTGCCGCAGCCGCCCGGCGGCCTGTTCCGGGGTCAAATCCCGCTGGGGCTCGCCCAGCATTTCATAGCCCACCATAAACTTCTTCACGGTCGCCGACCGCAGCAACGGGGGATAGAAGTGAGCGTGGAGCTGCCAATGCCTCTGGTCTGCGTCGCCGGCGGGCGCTCCGTGCCAGCCCATCGAGTAGGGGAAAGAGGTACGGAAGAGGTTGTCGTAGCGAACGAGAATTCTCTTCAGTATCTCCGCCAGACTCCGTCGCTCGTTCTGGGTTAGATCGGGCAGGCGAAGAACCTGTCGCCGGGGCAGGACCAGAGTCTCAAACGGCCAGAGAGCCCAAAAGGGAACGACGACCTGCCAATCCTCGTTCTCGACAATCACCCTCTCTCCTCCGGCTTCAAGGGCAGCGTAGTCGAGGAGCATGACCCGGCCGTGCTCTTCGGCGTAAGCACGCTGCCGGGCATCCTCTTTGGCGGGCTCGTTGGGCAGCGACGATACCGCCCAGATCTGCCCGTGAGGATGGGGATTGGAGCAGCCCATGATCTCGCCTTTGTTCTCGAACACTTGCACCCACCGGTACAGCCGTCCCAACTCCGACGTCTGCTCCGCCCAGAGGTCTATTACTTTCTGAATGTCTTGCGGGTCCATCTCGGCCAGCGTCAGGTCATGCCGGGGTGAAAAGCAGAGAACACGGCAGGTTCCAGGCTCGCTCCTGGCAACGGTCAAAGGATGCGGGGCATGAGTCCCACAGGGGACATCGGGCAGCAGCCCGGCAAAATCATTGGCAAATACGAACGTGTTCTCGTAGCGAGGATTGTGCTCGCCCCCGGCCCTCACGTTGCCCGGGCAGAGGTAGCACGTCGGATCATGGGCCGGTCTTAAGCCGCCAGCAGCCGACTCGACTTTTCCCTGCCACGGTCGTTTCATACGGTGCGGCGACACCACGTTCCATTCTCCGGTCAACGGATTAAGCCTGCGATGAGGATGATCGGTAGGGTTGAATTGCATTCGGATGATTCTAACCTTTGCCAGTTGCCGGTTGCCAGTTGCTGGGATTCCGCCTCATGCAACCAACCGCAATCGCTATCGTTTTTTGAGTCTTACCGTGAAATCATACTTGTCGAGCACCGCGTGGATTCTTCTTAGAGCCAGCGGGCCGTACGGCTGGCCCTCCGTGGGCGGCTCCTGCTCCACCGCCTGACGCACGACTTCGGAATTCGTCGTCAATTCCCGCGCTGCCAGATCGACCTCGATCCAGTGGTCCGCTATTCGTTCAGGCCGTTCGCGGCTTATCAGCATCGTATAGCCGAGTAGCTTCAGGATGGCCACACGCGTGTCGCCCGCCTCGATGACCTCGTCCAGATATTGCACCAACTCGGCCGCGAGCCAGCCATTGCGCGAAAAAGACAGCGAGTAGTGGAAATCTCCGTATTTGATTGTCAGCAAACCGGTTTCAGATTCCACGAAACCATTCTACACTCAGCCTCGTCCCTTCTTAGCGACAGAGGCTCGCGTGAAGAGGTCGCCGCGGTTCACTGTGATACGATAGTTGCACTAACCCTTTTCCCTTAATAACAAAGAGGTTCTCAAACAAAATGGTCTACAACCGTGGTCTTCACTGGTTCGCGGTCTTTACGGCCTGCGCAACATTCCTGTTGCTCGTCGTCGGGGCGCTTGTTACCAGCAATGACGCGGGCCTTTCGGTCCCCGACTGGCCGTTGTCGTACGGTAGTCTCACCCCTCCGATGGTGGGCGGCATCGTTTACGAGCACACCCACCGGATGGTGGCCAGCGGGGTGGGACTTTTGACCATCGTTCTCGCCGTCTGGCTGTGGCGCCGGGAAAGCCGGAAATGGGTGCGCCGGCTGGGCCTTGTCGCGCTGGGAGCTGTCATTACTCAGGGTCTTTTGGGCGGGCTCACGGTTCTCTTGTCCCTACCGCCCGTCGTATCGATATTTCACGCCTGCCTGGCTCAGCTTTTCTTCTGCCTGACGGTGACCATTGCGGTCGTCACTTCACCGGGGTGGAGGGACGGAACGGCGCCGATCAGCCGTTATCTGATGCCCGCAATCACCACCCTCGGGCTGTACCTGCAGTTGATCCTCGGCGCGACGCTCAGGCACGCCGGCACGGTTAACGGGGACAAGGCCGCGGAATTCGTTTTGTCAGCCTTCATCGCTCACATCGTCGGAGCTTTTGTCGTCACCGTCCTGGTTGTTTGTCTGGGATTGCAGCTCGCCAACCCGTCTCGATCGACGAGCTCTCTCCTTCCGGCCTTCGGCCTTTTCAGCCTGCTGGTCATCCAGCTTCTTCTCGGCATAGCTTCCTACCTGACTCGGCTTAAGGCTGTAGAGGGAGGAGAACCGGCAGCGATTGGTGTCTTCTTCACCGCCTGCCATCTGGGGGTCGGAGCGGCGATGCTCGCCACCAGCCTGGTCGCCACGCTGCAGGAAAGCCGAAGGATACAGCCAACCCCGATCATTTACGAGAAACTGACCGCGAGCCCGACCTGATTAATGACTATTGACTATTGACAACTGATGACTCAGGGGCGCCAGACGTGACTTTGATAAAGATTCCTGCGCCCGACAATCGAGGATTACTTTGTGCAGACTGAGACGACGCTCGCAGCACCTTCAGCTTCCAAGCTGTCGGCTTATCTGGAACTGACGAAACCGCGTGTCAACCTGATGGTGGTTTTGACCGCGGCCGCCGGTTTTTACATGGCCGCCCGAGGGCCTGTCGACCTCATCCTGATGCTTCACACGCTTCTCGGAACGGCGCTGGTTGCCGGCGGAAGTGCCGCCTTGAATCAATTTCTCGAACGCGATCTCGACGCCCGGATGTCCCGTACCGCCAGCCGGCCGCTGCCCTCCGGACGCTTGACTCCGGTCGAGGCCCTGATTTTCGGCACGGGGCTGATTTCGCTGGGTTCCGTCTATCTGCTGACGTTCGTAAATGGAGTCACTGCGCTGCTCGGAGTTTTGACCGCGTTCCTCTACCTGTCGATTTACACGCCGCTGAAGACCAGGACTTCCCTGTGTACAGCCGTTGGCGCGATCCCTGGGGCTATCCCTCCCCTGATGGGATGGTCGGGCGCTTCGCACGGGCTCGATCTCGGCGGTTTTGCCCTTTTTCTGATCCTGCTGCTCTGGCAGTTTCCCCATTTCCTGGCCATTTCGTGGGCTTACCGCAGAGACTACGAGCGAGGCGGTTTCAGCATGCTCTCCGCGGTCGATCCCGACGGCCGGCGGACTGCGATACGCATCATCGTCTACAGCGTGTTCTTGTTCTTGATCAGCCTGGTGCCTGTCGAACTGGGGCTGACCGGGAAGCTGTATCTCGCCGGTGCGATTACGCTCGGAAGCCTGCTTCTTTTACTCGGAATCAAAGCGGCCTGGGTGAGGTCGAATTCGTCCGCACGCCGGTTGTCTTTCGGTACGATTGTCTATTTGCCCGTCCTGCTGATCCTCATGATTATCGACAAGGTGTGAGAAGCCGGTGGCTGAAATTCTCGTCGAAGCGATCAACGTCAGCTATGGAAGTCGTCGCGCCCTCATAGATGTGAGCTTTTGTGTAGCGCCTCGCCAGATCTACGGGCTGCTGGGACCCAACGGCGGAGGCAAGACGACGCTTTTTCGTGTCCTGTGCACACTTCTGAAACCGACATCAGGAAACGCCTGGGTGGGAGGGGCAAGTGTCGTAGAGGACCCAATGGCGGGACGTCGACAGATCGGCGTCGTTTTTCAGACGAACAGCCTTGATCGCGACCTCACCGTTCGTGAAAACCTCCTTTTCGAGGCCTACCTTCGGGGAATTAGCAGATCCGAGGCCCGATCTCGAATCGCGGGACTGCTCGAGCATTTCGGCCTGGCCGACCGCGCCGGCGACATGGTGGGGACACTGTCGGGCGGGCTGCAGCGTCGACTGGAAATCGTGAAGAGCGTGCTTCATCGGCCGCGGGTGCTGATACTTGACGAGCCGAGCGTCTCTCTGGATCCTACGGCTCGGTTCGATCTGTGGAACCTGCTCAAGACGCTCCGAGATCAGCAGTCAATGACCGTCCTGCTGACTACCCACTTAATGGAGGAAGCCGACCGCTGTGATCGCCTGGCGATCCTGCATCAGGGCCGGATCGTCGCAGAGGGCACGCCCGAGTCTCTAAAGGAGAAGATCGGGGGTGATGTCGTCTCGATTCAGGCCGAGGATCCGGTTGAACTGGCAAAACTCGTCCAGACGCACTTCGGATGTCCGGCGCAGCTGGTCGACGGGACTCTTCGCCTGGAACGCCCCCGGGGGCATCAGTTTGTTGCGCAAGTCATCGAAGCCTTCCCCGGCCGGATCACCGCGATCACCGTTTCCCGCCCAACGCTGGAGGACGTGTTCATCCATCAGACGGGGCATCAGTTTGTGGATGAGGAAAGGCGCCTGGAAAAACAAGTGAGCTAAGGGCTGGTACTTCCTCACGCCGGAGGCGTGAGAGGAGAGTAGCCGGGGTATTTCCTCACGCCGGACGCGTGAGGAAGGCTCGCGGCCTCACGATCCAACGCAGCCTTCTTCACTCTCCCCTTTCTTCCCGGTCTCCTCAGGATTACTATTTTGAAAAGGGAATGCACACACTTCGGCAGCTGTTCGAGCACGGCCAGAGTTACTGGCTCGACAATCTGACCCGGTCGATGATCCGGACGGGCGAACTGAAACGAAGGGTAACGAGCGAAGGGCTGCGAGGCATCACCTCAAACCCAGCCACCTTCGAAAAAGCCCTGGCGGCCAGCAAAGAGTACGACGCCCAAATCAGGAAACTAAGCGGCGAGGAGTATACCCTCCCGCGCATCTACGAAAACCTGGTTGTGGCGGACGCCCGGGACGCCTGTGACGTCCTCCGGCCGGTGTTTGACGATTCCGAGGGTGGCGATGGTTTCGTCAGCCTTGAGGTCTCTCCGCACCTTGCCTACAGCACCGAGCAGACAATCGCCGAAGCACGCCGGCTCTGGAACACGGTGTCCCGGCCGAACCTTCTGGTGAAGATCCCCGGTACCCCGGAAAGTATTCCAGCCATTCGGCAGGCGCTCTATGAGGGGATCAACGTCAACATCACGCTCCTCTTCTCGGTTGCCAACTATGAGGAGGTCGCAGAGGCTTTCCTGACAGCCTTGGAGCAGCGGGTGTCGGAAGGCGACACGATTCGCACCATTGCCTCGGTCGCGAGCTTCTTCATCAGCCGCATTGACAGCGAGGTTGATCAACTGCTGGGCGAGCGCTGGAGCCGTTCTCGGACCATCGAGGAAAGGGCTCGGGTGGCGGCCCTCTTTGGAAAGGCTGGAATTGCGAATGCCCGTTTGGCCTATCAGGCGTATAAAAGAATCTGCGCAACGGACCGCTGGGCCCGGCTTCGTGACAAAGGAGTGCGCCCGCAACGCCTGCTTTGGGCCAGCACCGGCACCAAGGATCCGCTTTACCGCGACGTCCGCTACGTCGAGTCGCTGCTCGGCCCCAACACGGTCATCACGATGCCGGAGCAGACTGCCGACGCGTTTGCCCGCCAGGGGAGAATCTGCGCCGGTTCTCTTGAAAGCGATCTTGATGCCGCAGGAGAGACCTTCTTGCTCCTCGCGACCCTCGGCATCCAGTTCGATCACGTCGCCTCCGAACTGCAGGAAGACGGAATACGGAAGTTTGTACAGCCTTTTGATGCCCTGATGGTTTCGCTCACCAGGAAGCGAAGGCAGTTCCTCGGAAAGAAGCTGAATCGTCAGCAGCTGTCGCCGACATCCCAGGCTGTCGTCAAGGCGGGGGTACAGGCGTTGGACGTCCGGCGTTTCGTCACCCGGTTGTATGCCAAAGACGGGAGCCTCTGGACCGTCGACCCGCAAGTCGCCCGCCTGACTCAACAACGCCTGGGATGGCTGGATAGCCCCAGTGCCTTCCTGGAGCGGGTTGATGAGATCCAGACGGTGGCGGAGGCAGCCAGGCGCGAGGGGTTCAAGCACACTGTGATTGTCGGTATGGGCGGAAGCAGCCTGGCCCCGGAGGTCTGCGCCCGCACGTTTGGGGCCGCCCGTGGATGGCCGGATCTCGTGGTCCTGGACAATACAGATCCGTATTCCATATCTCACCTCTTGTCCCAAATCGAGCCCTCCCGGTCCTTGTTCGTGATCTCGAGCAAGTCCGGCAACACGATCGAAACGATCAGCTTCTATCGGTACTTCTACGAGACGCTGGCGGGTCGTTCCGGGGTACCGGGCAACTCCTTCCTGGCCATCACCGACCCCGGAACCTGGTTGGCGAAGGAAGCGGCCGCCAAGCGGTTTCGGCACTGTTTCACGAACCCGCCCGACATCCCGGGTCGCTATTCGGCCCTCTCCTACTTCGGACTGGTCCCGATGGCCCTGATGGGGATTGATATTCGAACCTTCCTGAAACGAGCAGCCAAACTCCAGGTGAGTAGCGGCCCCGGACTTCCGGCCGCGGGCAACCCGGCGGTAGAGTTGGGCGCTTTTGTTGGAATGCAGGCCAGAAAGGGCCGGGACAAGCTGACGTTTGTTTTGAGCGACACGATCAGCTCGCTGGGCGACTGGCTGGAACAGCTCGTGGCGGAGAGCACCGGTAAAGAGGGCCGGGGGATAGTCCCGGTCGTAGGCGAGCCTCTGGCTGCTCCGGGAGCATACGGGAGAGACCGTCTTTTCGTCTATATTTCCCACGCGGCGGCCGACAACAAGGTTTACGACAAAAGGCTGGCGGCACTTGAAAAAGGCGGGCATCCTGTTGTCCGCATCCTGCTGCCGGACCGAATGGGACTGGCCGAGGAGTTCCTTCGGTGGGAACTGGCAACCGTTACCTCGGCGTCGATCCTCGGCGTCAACCCGTTCGATGAGCCGAACGTCGCCGAAACCACGAAGAACACCAATGATTTGCTGGCGAGCTGGCATCAGAAACGGCGCTTTGAAATTGACAAGCCGGCGGCCGGGAACAAAGAGCTGGCGGTCTACGGCCCCCCCTCGGCCCGCCGTCCCTCTCCCGAGAAGTTAATCACCAGCTTCCTCGACTCGGTCCGGCCGGGCGACTATCTCGCTCTGCTCGCGTATTTTCGTAAAACGCCGGCCCGAGACCGTCTCCTCGAGCAGATGCGCGTCACGCTTCGGGATCGATACAAGGTGGCCACAACAGTGGCCTACGGGCCGCGTTACCTCCACACCACCGGCCAGCTTCACAAAGGCGGGCAGAACAGCGGCGTGTTCCTGCTTCTGACGTCGGACGCCGAGGAGCACCTGCCGATCCCCGGCCAGGACTACGACTTTGCGACTCTGCAGCAAGCCCAAGCCCTCGGCGATTTCTCCGCCCTGCAATCCAAAGGCCGCCGAGTCATCCGCATCCACTTGGGCAGCGAACTGAAACCAGGCCTGAAACGAATCGCTGTGCTGATGGGATAAACAAACTCCCGCACCCCTGCTTTGGGAGCAGGGAGTCGGGGGTTCTTTAGAATCCGGCTTTTTAGTCAGCGTCCCTTATTCCGTTCGGATTTTGGATCTTAAGTAGACTCTCTACACAATTTATCGTAGACTGTCTACACAATGCGTCCAGATGCACCTTCCCGCGTCGAACTGCTGCAAGGCACGCTCGACCTGCTCATCCTCCGTACCCTGCTCGCCGGACCCGCTCACGGTCACGCGATTGCCAAGCACATCCAGCGGACCTCAGAAGACCTGCTCAAGGTCGAAACCGGGTCGTTGTATCCGGCACTCCATCGCCTGGAGGCGAAGGGCTGGATAGCTCCCTCCTGGGAACTCTCGAACAAAGGCAAGCGGGCCAGGTTCTATCGCCTGACGCCACTCGGGCGTAAACAACTTGCGGCCGAGCAATCAAAGTGGGAGGCCTTTTCCCGCGCCATGGCATTGATTCTGAACCCGGTCGATCCGGAGGCACAATGAGCTCTTTCTTTCAAAAGCTGCTTTGGTTAAGGCAACGGTCCGACAAGGAAGCGGAGCTGCGGGAGGAACTTCAATTCCACCTCCAAGAGGAAGCGGAGCAGCGTCAAGAAGAGGGGTTGACGGAAGAAGAGGCCCGATGGGCGGCACGCCGCGAATTAGGCGACGTCGCCCTGGTGAAGGAGAACACCCGCGCGGCTTGGGGCTGGACGCGTTTGGAGCAACTCGCGCTCGACGCCGGCTACGGACTGCGCCTGTTTCGCCGGAATCCAGCGTTCTCGGCCATCGCTATCGCAACACTGGCGCTCGGCATCGGTGGGATTACCGCGATATTCAGCGCCTTCGGTGCGGTCCTGATTCGCCCGCTGCCCTATTCCGATGCCGACCGTCTCGTAATGATCTGGGATGACATGAGCAGGGAGGGTCGCCCGGGGCACATGCCGACGCCCGCGGAATGGTTGGAGTGGCGGCGACATAACACCGTTTTTACGGACATCGCGGCCACCCAACCGGGAGATGCCGCACTTTCTGGCGATGCCGAGCCCGAACAGGTACCGGCGCGTAAGACGACAGCGAATCTTTGGAGTGTACTGGGAGTAACGCCGCTGATCGGCCGAGTATTTACGGAAGAAGAGGACGAGAAAGGCGTACGCGTAGTCGTCATCAGCCACGGACTATGGCAGCGGCGCTACGGCGGCTCGCCCGATGTGTTGGGCCGCAACATCACCGTGAACGACAGCCCGTACGAGGTGATCGGGGTAATGCCGCGCGAGTTCTACTTTATGCCCGCTCGCGACATCGACATCTGGATGCCGGCTTCGTTTCCCGCCTGGATGCGAACGAACTTCACGTGGCACGATGCGCACGTGGTGGCGCGGCTGAAGCCCGGCGTGACGCTCGATCGCGCGCAGGAATCAATGGCGGCATTGAGTCTGCAGGTAACGGAGAAGGATTTCAGGGGTCCCCACTCGGTGGTCGTGACGCCATTGCGGGCAGAGATGGCCGGCAAGACGCAAACGGCGCTCGTTGTATTGCTGTGCGCGTCGGCCGCGCTCCTGCTGATTGCGTGCGTCAATCTGGCGAACCTGCTGATGTCGCGCGGCGCGGCGCGCGCCCGGGAGGTTGCAGTGCGCGCGGCGCTTGGGGCGGGACGCGGAAGAGTGATCGCTCAATTCCTCACCGAAAGCCTTGTGCTCGCCGGGCTTGGCGCCGTTGCCGGACTGGCGCTCGCCGTCCCCGCGATGCGATTTCTTGAGAGGCTTGTGCCGGAGACCATGGGCACAGTGCGGCTGGCGCTCGACTGGCGCGTGCTGGCGTTCTCCGCTGGCGTAGCCCTTGCCGCCACACTGACCTTCGGACTTGCACCTGCGCTCCGCGCGTCGCGACTCGCTCCGCAGGACGGGCTGCGCGAAGGAGGGCGCGGTACAGCAGGCTCGCGCAGTCACTGGTTCCAACATTCGCTCATCGTCATCGAAACAGCGCTGGCCGTGGTGCTGCTGACGAGCGCCGGACTGCTGCTCCAGACCTTTCAGCATCTGCGGAATACCGATCTCGGAATCCGGAGCGAAAAGCTGCTGACCTTTGAGTCCCCGCTGTTGCGCTATGAGGACTTCGACAGGCGTATGGCCTTTGTCAACTCCCAGTTGGAGAGCATCCGCGCAATCCCGGGTGTCGTCAATGCGGGCGCGACTTCTCGGATTCCGCTGACAGTCACCGACCAGGCAACGTTCTATTTGCTCGCCGGTCAATCCAGGGATCGTGTCCCCGATCAGGTCGCGCTCTTTCGCGTCGTGACTCGCGATTACTTTCCCACCATCGGCGCGCGGCTGCGCGAAGGACGCTTCTTTGAGATCTCCGACCGGCGTTCGGCATCCCCGTCAGCGATCGTCAACGAAACCTTTGCGAATCGCAACTTTCCAGGACGTTCGGCGATTGGCGCACGATTCAAGTTCGGACAGCTTGGCAAAGAGGGCTACTGGTACACGATCGTCGGCGTCGTGAAGGAAATTCGTGAGCCCGGCATAGCAGAACAGTCGAAACCCGCCGTGTATCTCCTGCACGAACAGACGGATCAATGGAGCACGAAGGGGGCCCGGCCGAGCGGGATCGTGGTTCGCACAGCGGTGGAACCTGCTTCGATTGTTTCTGCGATCCGTAATGCCATCTGGTCGGTGGATAAAAGCCAGCCCATCTGGCGTATTCAAACGCTTGAACAGATCGTTGACCGTCAATTGTCGACGTCGTCGCAGAGTACGACTTTATTGAGCGCATTCGCTCTTCTCGCGCTGTTGCTCGCGTCGTTCGGCGTTTACGGCGTACTTTCTTACGCCGTTACGCAGCGCACCAGCGAGATCGGAGTCCGCATGGCTCTGGGCGCGACCTCGCGAGACATTTTGCTTTCGTTCAGCAGCCGTGGACTAGCGCTGACGCTCACCGGGCTTGGGATTGGTTTGGCGCTGGCTGCCATGACGTCGCGCCTGATGACCGCTCTGCTCTACGGCTTCCAGCCCCGCTATGCAACGGCCGCGGCCGCCGTCTCGCTCGTCCTGCTGGCGGTAGCCGCGCTGGCAAGCTTCATCCCCGCACGCCGGGCGTCACGAGTCGATCCGATGATTGCCCTGCGAAATGAATAGGGCCGCGGTCCTTCCGCAGTTAGAATTGGCCTCGCTGCTTATCGGAGGTGTTCACTGCTGTAGATAATTTTGTAGCTAGTCAAATCCCCAAAGCTCAACAGAGTTCACCCGTCAGGTGCCGGAGCTCGCCGGTGCGACGCCCGGCATCACGATCCGCGCGCTTCGTCGTTACACGCCCTTCAGAACTTCGACGGGATCCAACGCAGA
>RPQK01000177.1 GCA_003819755.1 Acidobacteriota bacterium
CCAACCCGTCCTGGCCGCCGGGAGAGGAGTGAGACGCGAGCGCAGCGAGCCCGGAGTGCGGGATCTTCGAAGGACCTCAAGGACCTCAAAGACCTCAAAGACAAGACTCCTGACCAGTCCT
Source organism: Acidobacteriota bacterium (assembly GCA_003819755.1). GTDB lineage: Bacteria > Acidobacteriota > UBA6911 > RPQK01 > RPQK01 > RPQK01. The sequence goes on from RPQK01000177.1 coordinate 122, forward strand.
TGAGGTCCTTGAGGTCTTTGAGGTCCTTTGAAGATCCCGCAGTTGCAAGGTTGGACAGGCGGCATTTTTGGTAGTTAACACGATCTGAAGAGCATTGCCGCGTGTACAATCTGCTGATGCGATTCGTTCAAGTCTGGCTCGTCTGTTTGTTCTCCTTCGCGGTGTTGTCTGCCGAAAGCCCTTCACTGCAGAATCCGGAGCCGATCAGGATTTGGAAAGGGCCGGCGCCCGGGAGTGATGCCCAGCATTGGCCGACGCCCGGTTACCACGAGGAGTGGGAAAGGCCCGGCGAGGTTCTCACCGGGATCACTGACCCGTCGATCCAGGTCTTCCTTCCCGATGCCGCGGTGAATACGGGTCAAGCCGTCATCATCTGCCCGGGCGGGGGATACCGCAATCTGTGGATCAATAAAGAAGGCTGGAAGGTGGCGGCTGAGCTGCAGAAACGCGGCATTGCCGGCATCGTCTTGAAGTATCGGCATTATGACCGGAATGTGGCCGTGCAGGATGCGCATCGCGCGGTTCGTTACGTGCGCAGCCGGGCACGCGAATGGCATTTGAACGAGAAAATGATCGGCATAGGCGGCTTTTCGGCTGGCGGCCATTTGTCCCTGAACATGGCGGGCCAGCTGCGCAGGACTCCCACCTGGACTTCGGACGAGATCGACCAGTTGTCCAACCGGCCTGACTTCCTGATGGTGATCTATCCCGGCGTTCGGCTACTTGCCGAGGCTGTCATCGACGCCTCCTTCCCGCCGGCATTTATCACCGTCGCCGCGGACGATCAGACGACGAAGGCGGTTGACACGATTGACCTGTTTAGCCGGCTCCAGGCGCTGCAGGTGAAATCGGAGCTGCATGTATACCAGGCCGGCGGACACGGGTTTGGGCTCGGTACTCCCGAGTGTAACTGTGGGAGTTGGCTGGATCTTTTCCAAGGCTGGGTGAAGACGCTGACAAAGTGACGAGGCCGGCTTGCCGGCAAGGAGTCTCGATGAAACGAGGAGAAGCCAAATGAAACGGGCATTCCAGATTCTGGCTCTTACACTGACCTCCCTCTTCGGCATTATCTGCCTGGGCCGGGACCCGGCTGTGGCGCAGAGCAATACAACACCCGCCCGGGACGAGCAGCTCGTCAAGCTGCGCGCGGTTCCTTTCACCGAGGTCCAGATCAGCGACTCATTCTGGGCGCCGCGACAGGAGGTCAATCGCAAGGCGTCCATCCCGGTCAACCTGGAGAACCTCGTGAAGGCGGGAAATATCTCCAATTTCGAATTGGCGGCAAAGGGCGCCAAAAGCGGGTTCCAGGGTTTGGTCTTCATGGATTCCGACGTTTACAAGGGGCTGGAGGCGGCCTCGTATTCGCTGGCCACCCACCCGGATCCTGCGCTTGAGAAGCGGCTGGACGAAATCATCGCGGCCTTGGCGGCAGCCCAGCAGCCGGACGGCTATCTGAATACCTACTTCATCCTGAAGGAACCGGGCAAGCGCTGGACGAACCTGCGCGACTGGCACGAGCTTTATTGCGCGGGCCACATGTTTGAGGCTGCGGTGGCGCACTTTCAGGCAACCGGCAAACGGAACTTCCTGGCGGTCGCGACCCGGTTCGCCGATCACATCGACTCCGTTTTCGGCCCGGGCAAGCGAATGGGCTATCCCGGCCATCCTGAAATCGAACTGGCCCTGGTGAAACTCTGGAGAGTGACCGGAGAACTGCGCTACTTCAACCTGGCCAGGTTCTTCATCGAGAACCGAGGCAAAAAGTTCTTTGCCGAGGAACACCAGACGCCGATCGAAACGTACGACGGTTCATATTGGCAGGACGACGTTCCGATCTGTGACCACGAAAACATCAAGGGCCATGCAGTCAGGGCCTGTTATCTGCTGAGCGGCGCGACGGATGTCGCTGCGGAAACAGGAGATTCGGCGCTTCTCAAGATGATCCACCGGGTCTGGAGAAACACGATTGAACGGAACCTTTATCTAACCGGCGGAATCGGCCCGAGTGCGCATAACGAGGGATTTACCGTCGACTACGATCTCCCCAACCCGACGGCGTACCAGGAGACTTGCGCCACCATTGCGCTCGCCCAGTGGAATCACCGCCTGGCCCTGCTCCACGGCGATGCAAAATACTCTGACGTGGTAGAACGGTCGCTCTATAACGGGACCCTGTCCGGCGTCTCCCAGGACGGCACGCGTTTCTTCTACGTGAACCCGCTCGAGAGCCGGGGCACCCATCACCGCCAGCCCTGGTTCGGCTGCGCTTGCTGTCCGCCAAACGTCGCCCGCACGGTTGCCGCTCTTGGTGGGTATGCCTACGCCGTGAGCGATACCGCCCTTTGGGTGAATCTTTACATCCAGGGGGCTGTGAAAGCCAAGATCGGGGGAAAGCCGGTTGCCATGAAGGTGACGACGGATTATCCCTGGGACGGCCGGGTGAAACTCTCGCCGGAAGTCGCGAGTCCGAGCCGATTTGAAATCCGGCTGCGGATCCCGGGCTGGAGCCGCCAGGCTTCGGTGTCGCTTAATGGATCAAGAGTTGAGCCCCCGGTGCTGGAAAAGGGCTACGCCGTGTTGAGCCGCGAATGGAAGTCAGGAGACGTGATCGAGCTGAATCTCTCGATGCCCGTCGAGAGGATCGCGGCCCACCCGAGTGTGGCGGCCGACCGCGGGCGGGTTGCCCTGCAGCGTGGGCCGCTCGTTTACTGTTTCGAGTCGGTTGATCAGACGGCCGCGCTTGGTTCGGTCTATCTGCCCGAAAATACTGAATTCAACTTCGTGAAGGAGAACGGCGCCGCCCTTGGACCCATGGTGGCCATTACCGGGAGCGGCCGGCTGGCAGCAGAACAGGATTGGAAGCGGAGGCTTTACCAGCCCGTTGCCGCCTCTCAGAGTGTCGCCTTGAAAGCGATTCCCTATTACCTGTGGGACAACCGGGCAGCTGGTCCGATGAAGGTCTGGATGCCGGTGGCTCCGCCCACGCCTGTAATCCAGGGCCTGGAGAGCCGGGCGGAGGTCACCGTTTCGTTTGCCAGCAATAATTCCCGGCCGGCGGGCATTAACGACGGGCTGGAGCCGAAAAGCAGCAGCGAGCAACCGCCCGCACTCTGCCACTGGTGGCCCCACAAGGGTGGTGAAGAGTGGGTTCAGTATTCGTGGAAGCAACCGGTCAGGACTGGCGCGGCCAAAGTGTATTGGTTCGATGACACCGGCCGGGGCGGGTGCCGCCTGCCGGCTGAGTGGCGCCTTGAGTATCAGGATCAAGGCCAGTGGAAGCCGGTTGCCGTGACGCGCAAGTACCCGATCAGCCGTGACCAGTGGTGCGAGATCGGATTTGAGCCGGTTTCAACGACCTCCATGCGGTTGGTCGTGAAACTCCCGCCCGACTTCGCCTCGGGCGTCCACGAGTGGAAGATCGTGGAGGCGGAGGAGTGAGTTGGCCCGCCGGGCCGCCGGTTACGAGGTACGAGTTGCGGCGCCGCCTGGGAGCGCGGGCGAGACGCGCGCTCCCAGCGGACGCTGCAACCTGCAACCTGTAACCGGTAACGGGCAACGACTTCGTTTTACTGCAACTGCGGCGACACCGGCAATGTCGCGAACTGGCCGAGGTTGAACTGTGTCCGCAGGACCGTAGCGGCAACATTGGTGTTGCTGCTGGCCCGAATGGTCGCCAGGATGTTGTTTAGGTCGACGGGCGGAGTCCAGGTCAACTCGGTCAGCATCTTGGCCACGTGGCCGTTTGGCGGAACCTCCAGCGTCGCCGTCGATTTCTGAATGCCGTTTTCATCCCAGAGCTCAAAAGTAATGTTCGCCGCCGTGGCCTCGAGATTCATGACGGCTATGCCCGTGCCCACTCCGAGGGCCGCCTGGTTTTCGACCGGGGCGACAAATCGCTTGACCATGGTGCTCGCACCAACTGCCGCCACACCACCCCCCTCGTACAGAATGATGCCGGCCAACGGCCGATCGGATGCAACGCTCGCAGCGCCGACCTGCAGAGCGCCCGCGCCGTCGGTTTTAAGAGCAAGTGTCCCGGCGACTGGTACGGTGCAGTCCTGCTCCCCCGCCATGTTCGTCCCGTTCAGGTCAACCGTCATAGCGCCGCCCGAGTTGGTCTTGATGCGAACTCGGCCTTTGGCGGCCCGCCACGGATCGAGGTTCAACAGCAGGAACTGGCTGGCGATGTTTGAACCGTCGGCGAACTGCGGGAAGTAGATATTGTAGTCAAGCGGCGCTTCAGGCCGGCCGACCGGAAACCGGATGCCGTTGTTCATTACCCTGGGCGCATGTGGGGCAACGGGCAAAGTGGCTAATTCTCCAGGGGTGTTCTGAGTGCGAAGGAGGATGGCGCCGACCGTTCCGGTCGCGGTCGCACGAAGAACGCTGGAAAGGTTGGAGAGGTCAACCGCCGGAGACCATTTGATCTCGTTGAGGAAGAGGGCTCGATGCCCCCTTGCCGGCAGATCGATCGGCTCTCCCGTAGCCTGGAGAGTGTTGTTCGGCCTGTAAAGCTCAAAACTCAGCCGGACAGGCTTGTCCTCCAGGTTCATAGCGGCAATGCCGGTCCCGACCTGACCCGCCTTGGCCTCGACTGGAGCCGCAAATCCCTTGGCCTGGGGCATAGTGCTGCCGACGCCTGCGAGTCCAATCGCGCCCCCGAAGACAATGACTCCACTGAGGGGCCGATTGGAGCGTACCGTCACGGCTCCGGCGATCACCGGTCCTTTGCCGTCAGTGGCGAGCACCCGCAATCCGCCTGCCGGTATCGTCAGCGTCGTTTCACCGTTCACGACCGCGCCGTTCAGATCAACCGACAGGGGCCCTCCAGCGTCGTCTGTCAGCGAGATGAGTGCCGCCGCGGGACGCGTCCGGTCCAGGTTCATCAGCATGATGCGGCTCGAAACGGCATCCGCGCCTTCCCCAAACTGAGCGAAGTAGAGCCGGTGTTCCACAGTCGGGTTCGGCGGCCCGGCGACAAAAGGCGCCGTCGGCAAATCCGGATCCGGCTTCCCATCCCCATCGAAGTCGAACGCCGGCGAGTCCGGGATGCCGTCACCGTTGGTGTCGCCCAGGGGAACAAACCATTGTGGGTCATTGGGCTTCGCCAAGCCGGCCGTCTGGACCAGCGCCCAGGGGAGTGTGATGAAGTCCGCATTACCGTCGTTGTTCACGTCGACGCGGACCGGGTTAACGACGACCGCAACCTGGCCAGGAAGCTTTACGGAAGCCGCCTCGTAGACGCCATCCTGATTCGAGTCAAGCATGGTCGCGCCTCCGGACTTGGTTGTTACCTGGCGCGTTCCGTTGTCGTCGTTGTCCCAGGTCTCGGTGACGCTGGCCGAAACCGGGCGGAGGTTGGCGTCATACCCGTCTATCTTGGCCGCCAGGGTATGCGCCCATTTCAGCCCCGTTCCGACCTCGTAGTAATGGAATCTCCGACGCGTCAGGGTCTGGTAAAACCCCCCGACGGGGTGAGGGTCGGACAGCGTGAGGCCGCTCGCTTCGGCGTTAGCCGGATACCGGGAGCTGTAGCCACGCACGTAGTCTCCGTCCTTGGCCATCATCGTCGTTTCGTCCTGGGGGTCGGGAACTCCGTTATGATTCGTGTCGCCGCGGCTGCGGCGCGTCCACGGTTGACTGGGTATCGGGGGAACCGCGACTCCCGGATAAGGCGTGGGATCGATCTTGCTAACAAACACATTCCAGGGATAGGGTGGTTTTGCCTGGTAGGCGCCCACGATAGGAAAGAAACTGGTGTCGTCCGCGTTAGTGGAACCGGTGACATAAATGAAACCGTCGGAGTCGACCCCAATCGCTCGACCGTACTCCGTTGTCATACCCCCCAGGTAGGAGGAGAAGGGGATCGCGCTGCCGTCGGCCCACATCTTGGTGACGAACGCTTCCGACGAGTTGAACAAGAACCCACCGGTATATCCACCGTACGCCATCTGAACGGGATCGGCCAGCGGGAACGCCCCCTGGCCGCCGGTCACGTCCCCCGTGACGTAGATGTTCCCGGTCCCGTCGATCGCGATGCCGGTCGCGTGTGTGACGCTCTTCTTGCCCCCCAGGTAAGTGGAATAAAGCAGGGCCGTCCCGTCCTGCTTGATCCTGGCGATGAAAGCAGTCGAGTTGTCGGCCAGATTCTCGCTTTGTAGAGCTGTCGGGGTAACGGGGAAGTTGGTCGAGAAGGTACTGCCCACGATAACCGGGTTCGACCCGGAATCGATAACGACGTCGGCCGCCCCATCTTCACCGTCGCCGCCCAGATAGGTCGAGTAAAGCAGAGAGCCGTCGGGCGCGAACTTCGCTGCGAAAGCCTCACGGCCTTTGGAGGTCGTCTGAAAAGCGTTCTTCAACGGAAAAGACTGGCCGTCCGTTCCTCCGACGACCCAGGCGTTGCCGCTTGGGTCGAGGGCCACCGAGCTGACCGCGTCGGTCGCATTTCCGCCGAGAAAAGTAGAGTAGAGCAGCGCGCTCCCCGCCGCGTTCAACTTCAGCACAAAGCCGTCAGACGTCCCTTTCAGTGCGCCCTGGAAAGCGTTGACAACCGGAATCGAACCCGACAGAGTCTGCCCGGCGACGACGGCCCGGCCCGACGAATCGACAGCGATGCGCGGTCGTGCATCCGAGTCCGCAACCCCAAGGAAAGTGGAATAGACAAGACTTGAACCGTTGGCGGACAGTTTTGTCACGAAAAGGTCGTACTGGCCGGTTTTGGCCGTCTTGAAGGCTCCGGCGGTGGTCGGGAAGTCGGTCGAACTGGTACGCCCGGACACGAAGACAGTCCCTGCCTGGTCGACGGCGATTCCACGCCCCTGGTCGTAGCCATTCCCGCCCAGGTAAGTCGAAAAGATCGGCTGGCCGGCCGGATTCATCTTGAAGACGAAAGCATCGTCGGAGGCGCCCTTGGTGCCCTGCACGATTCCGCTCGTGGTCGGGAAGTTGGTAGAGCTTGTGTAGCCGGTAATATAAGCGTTTCCTGCGGCGTCAACGTGCAGGTCATGGGGTTCATCCGCGCCGCTGCCGCCGAAGAACGTGGAATAAACGAAGGCTGGATCGATCACCAGGGCCAGATCGCTCTTGAAATCTCCCAGGTCGAAGCCCACAGTGTCGTGCGAGATGAGTGAATATCGAGCCGGGACTTCCCGCTTCGCGCCATCGGCTGTCAGCTGGAAAACGTTAGGGTGATCGAGCGTCAGGCTTTGGTCCCCGTACTGGAGTGACAGGCGCCTCTTATCGGCGCTCAACTTCGGGCGAGCACCTGTGAAGCGCAGCTTGATCTTGGCCGGATCGGCCCCGGGCTGTATGACGAAGTCGAATTCGAGCCTCTCATCGTGCAGGTAGTAGACGACGTCTACTCCCGGATAGACCTGTTCGCACCGGACCTTCGAATAGCTGGTCACGTCTGTGTGCCAGGATTCGGGTGAACGCCCGCGGAAATAATGGCTGCGCCCCGGCAGGGGGTCGAGGCCCGACATCGCCGGCCGTCTCGCGCTTCCCGTCAGTGTCCACCGCAGGACCCAGGAATTGTCTTTCGCTTCGGAGGTCGAGGCGTCCCCCCAGGGAACGGTCAGTACGGCGTCTTTTTCTGTCAGAAAGAAGCGATATCGGGGTCCTCTGAGAAGGAACTTGACCGGTTCGCTGAACTGGCCAAGGTTCTGCTCAAACGACAGTTGATTGCCGGGCGGTGATTCGGTGGAGGAAGCTGCCGCCACTGTCTGCGATGGCTCGGGAGAGTCAGGAGCGAACGGCTGAAGAGCCGAAAAAATGGCAAGGTTAACTGCCAGGAAACCGAGCAGTAAAAAGGGCGACCAAAGGCGAGGCATAACTCCCCCTTAGATTTCAATTTTTCAACGGGATGATGCGGGCAGCTGGACGGCCAGTCAAGCGACGAATACCCGATGTCGCACCCTGTCGCATCCCGACGTCGCTTTAGTCAAGGGGCGAAGGGTGACAGGGTGTCACCCCGTCACCCTGTCATCCTTCGTCCCAGGTTCGTGCTATAGTACCGGCGCTGTTAAGCCGCTTGCCGTCTATGCCAACGCTGCTTCGAGTATGGCTCGTCCTCGTGGTCGCTTACCTGGCGGCTTCGATCGTAACCTTCTACCTGGGCGCCGGATACCTGGCCTTGAGCAATCAATTCTGGGTTGGAGTGTCGGTGATTCCGGCTGTTCAGGGCATCGTTCTGGTGCTCCTGGGAGTGGTTTTGCAGAGGCGACGGGCGGACCGGCGGGAGCTCACAGGGACAGAGCGCCTCACTCGCACCTGGCTGGTCCTCTTTGTCGTCAATCTTCTCAGCGATCTCACCATCGGAGTCGTGGGCTTTGATCTCGTCGATCTGCGCTTTGAAGCGGTTGCCCAGCGTCTGATTGTCCCCTGGCTACAGGCGCTGGCCATTATCCCTTGGCTCGGAATCAGCCGTCACACTTTGCCTTACCGCACGTTGCCGGACCTCTTACGGAAGCAGCCGTTTCTGACCTTGTTCTTTCTGGCAGATAGCATTTTCCTGGTTTCCAGCTGGCTCCGGGGTGTTGCGTACCCGGCCGCGCTGTCGGAAGCATGGCGACCAGCGGGCGTTTACAACGGGGTAAAGGCGGTGATTGCCGGCGGGTTGATGTTGGGTCTGGTGCTCGGAGGGAGATTCGAGCGCCGGCGGACCGGGACTTGGGTGGCGATCATGGCAATCGGGCTGGCCGTTTACGGATCGACTTACTTTGTGAACTGGCTCAGTCTTCTGCCTGACCTTCTGTTTCCAGGCTTGCCGCTACTTTATCGCTGGCAGCTGGTCTACGTCCCGCTGTTTGTGGCCTGTTTGGCTGTCTTATGGAAGATCGAGCACGAGTGCGAACCATTTTCAAAGGTTTGCGCCGGAATGCTTGAGATCGTGACTCTCATTGCCCTGGTAAACGCGAATATCGTGATGTTGGGACTCTTCAATCGTCCGCAACTCCCTGCCTTTTGGGAACGGATCGTCCACACCGGCGGCCTGCTGGCCATTGCCGGCTTGTGGGCCGCCGCGTGCCGTCTGTACCAAGACACGCGAACGAAAGTCCCCGCCGTGCGGGGTCTGTGACCGTCTTCATTTCCCGGCCGGTTCGCAAACGAAACGGATTGGAAACCGGTTTCGGATCGACTGTTGGTCGATCGGCCGCAAAGGGTCGTCGAGAAACTGCCGGATGATCTCGTTGGAGGCGGGATGACTGAAAAGCGGTGCGTGCGAATAGCCCGGGAATTCGATCAGCTGCGCGTGCCTCAAATGCCGAGCCATCCGCTGGGACCAGACCGGAGGAGTGTCGGGGTCCAATTGTCCATTCGTGATGAGAACGGGAATCCCGCTTCTGACCGGCCGGTTCTCTTCCGCCCGCGGCTTCCCTCTCGGCCAGACATCGAAGGCCTCGTCGGGGACCGCAAGCTCATAATACCCTCCGATTTCGACTGGCAGATCAGGCTGCTTCAGCGCCTTCTTAAGATTCTCGAACGGCATTTCTTCATTGGCCCAAACGGAGAGTCTGGCTCCCCAGGCATAGGTCGGGGGCGAAACGAGCGATTGGACGAGCGGCGCGAGAACCTGGTGCTCGCCGGCGCAGGCGCGATCCAGGATCTGAGGCAACCGGGGAATCATGCTCGAGTCCTCCAGGCCGTTGTACACGGACTCAAATACCCCCTTGCCGTCGAGGCGGATCTCGGTCTTTACCTCTCCGTTCGGTGAGCTCACGTGGACTCGCACCGGTTCCCTGTTCGCCTCGGAGAGGAAGCGATAGAAACGCCGGCGGAGATCCGGGTAGCAGGAGGAGCAATCCGAATCGCTTTGGCAAAGGCCAAAGAGCAGATCGAGGGAGGCCACGATGTTCCGAGGCGCCTCCTCGTCCCAGTTGGCTTCAACCGGGAGGGGAGAATCGAGTATGGCGCACCGCACGCCGTCCGGGTGATCGCGGATAACTGTAGCCATCAGCCGGCCGCTGTAGGATACGCCGTAAAGATTCCATTCTTTTATACCGAGGAGGCGGCGCAGGTCCTCGATGTCGGCGGCGCTTTCACGGGTGGTGTACCCCGCCAGGTTTACGCCCGATGCGATCAATCGATCCGCACATCCCCTAATTGCAGTCTCGAGCTCGGCCGACGGCGGTCGGCTGTTCAATTCCACGCCAATTGACCGCTTGAGAACCTCGTCTATTTCCGGGCATGTTAGAGAAGGGTCGGCACGTGCGGTACCGCGTTGTTCGAAAAGGATATAGTCGCGGTCGGCAAGAATCGGGTTTCTGCTCGCCCCTCTGACCCGTCCGATGGTACTGCCTCCGGGTCCTCCGGTGGTGAAAATGACCGGGTCCGGACGAGGCGAAGAGTTCTTAGTCTTGAGGATGGCGAATGGCAGGCGGATGGTCCGAAGCTTGCGCGCCCGGCGGTCTTCCGGAACCACGAGGTAGCCGAATTTGACCTCGCGGTCAGCCGGCTTCATTTCGGGCGGCAGTTCAGCCCATTCGAGCCGGGTCGTCTGGTCTTTCGCTGGCGGCGCGGCTGCAGCCAGAAAGGGAAGGAACAGAAACACGAGCACAGTTCTTCCAACTCTCATCTCACCCGTCCTTTCTTCCCCGAGGTCGGAGGAGATTATATATACCTTTGCGGGCGGTGGGGATGTACGTCGATGTTCGACCCCAAAGGGGCATAAGCGCTCAAATAAGAAGCGAGAGTGGGGGCGTCCCCTGGGAGCGCAGGCGTCCCGCCTGCACTGGGGCAAGGGGCGTCCCGCCCCGTCCGTGCCTCTC
>RPQK01000178.1 GCA_003819755.1 Acidobacteriota bacterium
ACATTTATGGTGGACGGGGTCAGCGCCCTTGCTACCCGGACTCTGAGTGTCGCCCTGACTTTGGAAGAGACTGGCAACGTGGAGAACGGTCGTCAGATACTTTCGACCTCCACGATCACCGTCTGGGGCATCAACGGCACCGTGCTCGCGGTCCCATGGACGAACGCCAATACCGCTTACCTGAACGGCCGGGTGTATCTGTACAACCTGTCTAACATCACCGGGACGATCATGGTACAGGTCAAGAAGCTTCCCAGGGTCAGCGATACAGGCGTGGGTTCAGAAAACATTGGCGAGCCACTCAACGTTGGTGTCCTGCCCGCAAACGGCACCGCGATGATTAAGCTCGGCGAGGACTGCTTGGCAGATCTCGGCTTCGGTACGACGCCCTACGTCGAAAACGGCGGAAACATCGCACTGGAGATCGTTGTTTACGTCCCGAATTGCGTCGGTATGCACCAGACGTTCGGTGCCGACTTCGCATACGGTTCCGTGAACTGCATCGTCGTTGCCAATGCTGAACAGAACTAGTACCCTTTGCTCGTGAAGTAGGTCAGTGATGAGGGAGGCTCGCGCCTCCCTCATCTTTTTTCAGAAGGGAAATACGGATGTTTCGTCGGCACTCCTTGAATCTAGCTAATTGGGCTCTCGCCCTGACCGGCTTGCTGGTCGCGCTGCTAACGGTCGCGACCCTGCCGACTTCCCAACCCGACACCGCACCGTTAGAAGGGTCACTCGCCACTGTAACCCCTGTCGTGGATCGCCCGTCGGTCAGCCCGAATCAGCCGTCTTTCTCGATTTTACGGGATACGTTTCGCACCGCTGTCCCTCAGAACAATCAAAGCACGGCAACCGGTATCGCCCTACCCTCCGTGGCTCCTGCCAGCTCGCGTAACACTCGTTCTGGCGTCGCCTCTGCGCCCCCACTGAATCGGACCAGCTCTTCTGCCCCCTCCATGCTGACGATCGGGACGCCGACCGGTGGCCGGCCCGAGGTGACCTCTCCCTCCCGTGGGACCAGTGAAAGCGGTGATCGCCGGGTCAAGGTTCTGAATCGCGCTCCTCGCGTGAGGCAGCTCAATCAAAATACGCTTCCAAAAGGCATGAGCCCGGATTTCTAGTCCTGTTGCCGAGTCTAATCAGATTGCTTTAGCCTTTGTCCGAGCGCCTCACGCGCCCGCCTGCGAAATCCAGCAACTCGCGACCCCGGATCCAGGCTGCGGCGATTGTTAGAGATTCTGTAGTATTAACAGATACAGATGCACCCAGGCAATACAAACGAGCCCGAAGCCGACTGGTCGGGGCGCACTCTAGCCCCTTTCCTTGCCGCTTTTATCGGCATAGCTCCGCTTATCGTGGCAAATTCCGCCCTCCACGACTACGCCGAATTGCCGAAAGCACTCTTTGTCAAAATCGGGACCCTGCTGCTCGTGCTGACAGCCATTCTTGTGCCAAAGGCTTCCCGAGCGCGTCTGCGACTTGTGGCCACTCCACTCGACAAACCGATACTGGCCTTTCTCGTCTGGGCGTCACTTTCCGTCATCTGGGCCTACGACAAGCAGGTGGCTCTCCTCAGGCTCAGTCATTTCCTCGCCGCCTGGCTGATCTACCTGGTTATCCGGGAACGGGCCGGCAAGCGGGAACAGAGCCTGCTTCTCGTATCCCTCGGCTGTTCCAGTCTCGTCGTTTCGCTGCTCGGACTACTGCAGGCTTGGCAGGGTGTGGAATGGGTTGTTCAGACACGTTCCCCAGCCTCGACCTTCGGCAATAAACTTCTTGCCGGAGACTTTGTCGTTTTTGTCATACCTTTCCTGCTCATTCTCCTCTTGGAGCGGAGCATGGTTCGCCGATTACTGGGCGGCGTCGCTCTGGCCTGCAATCTAGCCTACCTCGTGGCGGCGGTGACAAAGGGCGCGGTGCTCGCCGTAGCAGCGGAAGCTGGAGCGATAACCCTCATCCTCGCCTTGCCTTGGCTTTTCAGCGGTAAGCGAGGTCGCGTGAAGGTATTGGCCTCCGCGCTGGTTCTCCTGCTCGCGATCCTTTTCGTCGGTTCAACCGCGGAGACCAACTGGATTCCTCAAGCTTGGCGAAGCCAGTTCCAGCTTATAGGGAGAACGGTTGGCGTTCAGCTGCTCGGCAATCCAGGTGACCCAGACACGCCTCGGGGACCAATGGTCCAAGTCGATGACAGCGCCTTGTCACTGAGATTAGCTGTCTGGAACAACACCCTCAGCCTCCTTCGGGACCATCCGTTATTCGGCGTCGGGCTCGACAATTTTCAGGTTTTTTACCCGGCATATGCCTTCAGCCGAGCCATCGACATCCGGGTCATCATGAACCAGGAATGGCCCCAGGCGCACAACGATTATCTGCAGACCCTCGCCGAGCTCGGCGTCGTTGGAGTTCTGCTCGCCGGCTGGTTCCTCTGGAAGATTTGGAAGTGCTCCGTTCCCTTGCTCCGTGAGACCGGGTCCCGCCTGATAGCCATCGCATGCCTGACAGCGATTGTGGGACTCCTGGCGGACATGGTTTTCAATTTCCCTCTACAGACGTCGATCGGGCCTCTCATGGCCGCTGTCTGTCTCGGGTTAATCGCCTCTCACTTCAAGACGCTCAGGAGGTCTCAGCACGCGGAACGCCTCAAAGCCGGGAGCTGGCCCGCCGGTCTACAGACGGTTGCGCCGTTTCTCGCCGGACTCTTGGTGCTCGCGGGCATCTGGAGCGAAGCGCGGCTGGTCCTCGGGAGTTACCACTTGGCACGCACCTTGGAGGCCCGGACCCAGCAGGACTGGGCTGCAGTCGTTTCATCGGGAGGCAAAACGCTCCGATACGCCCCCAGGTCATACGAGGCACTGCAGCTCATTTCGGAAGCACTCTACCTGGCGGACCAACCTGCCGCTGCGGCCCGGGCCGCAGAAGGGGTGCTGAAGATCCGTCCTTACTACAAAAACGCTCTTCATAATCTCGCCGTTGCTCGGGAAAAGTCCGGCGATCGCCTGGGAGCGCTGGATGCCTACCAACGTCTGGTTAGGATTGCTCCTTATAATGCTCAGACACATGCTGCGATCGGACGGATCTGCCTTTCCGAGAAACGATACGCAGAAGCCGCAGACTCCTTTAGCGCAGCGTGTCAACACGACCCAAAGGACGGATCGTACAATTTCGGGTTAGGGCTTGCTTGTTATCATTCGAGATTTTTCGGGCAGGCGAGCGAGGCCTTCCGAAAGGCTGTGGACAAAGCACCGGCGAATGCGGAGTTCAATTATTACCTTGGACTATCGGAGATCGAACTGGGGAAGCTCGAAGACGCCGAGGTCCATTTGGCAAAAGCCGTGCAGATTCGGCCTGAATTACAGCGGGCGCGAGCGCTGCTGAGACGCCTCGCCGCCCTTCGCTCCGAGCGAAGAGCCGGGCGGTAATGAGTGAGAGCGGCACGCAATAACTAAGCTGAAGATAAACGATGAAAAGGGAAGGAAAGAACCCGAACGGTCGTTCTCTTTAGCGCTTCATCCTTCATCCTTCTTTTTAGGGGCTTATGTCGACAAAAAGCAGAAAACGCCCTGCCACCCGGGGACCCGCACCCAGGCAGTGGCCTCTGTTCCCGCTGCTGGCAGGGCTGGTCGCTCTCGCTCCCCTTGTGATCGACGTGTCGGGGAGCCTTTATGACTATGCCGAAACACCCAAAGCGGTTTGGATCGAAACGGGCGTTTTGCTCCTGCTACTCTTCTGGACACTCAATGCGGGCGCTGAGCGTTTGAGACTCCGCACCGATGGCCTCCTGGTTTCGCTCCTCGCCTTTTGCGCCTGGTCGGCTGTCTCCCTTTCCTGGGCTGGAAGTCGTCATGACACAATTGGTCCGCTGCTGCTCTGGGTCGCCTGCGTGTCTATCTACCTGGTTATCCTGAACCTCCCGGAAGACCGTTGGAATGGGTGGCGGCTGACGCACTGGATCTTGGCGACCGCGGGGGCGGTTTCGCTCATCGGGCTCGCTCAGGCCTGCTTTTCTTTTGACGGCATCTATCAGTCCAACGCGCCCGCCTCGACCTTTGGGAACAAGAACCTTGCCGCCGAGTACTTGACCTTCGTTTTCCCCCTCGCAGTTATATCGATTTTGAAGTCTACCAGTCAGCGTCTTTTGGTCCTGAATTCATTGGGGGTGGCCTTCCTTGTGAATTACGTCTGGCTGAACCGCGCTAAAGCCGCCTGGATGGGGTTAGCCCTGGAAGTATGTGTCCTTGCCGCCGTCCTCCTGATCGATCGTCTCAGGTCCGGTCGAATGCCTTTTGAGGCGTTTTGGAAGAAGACTGCAGTCGCGCTTTCAGTCGTCATTTTCATTTTCGTCCTGATCCAGTTGACGGCTACCCCTAGGGAAGGGCAGGAAACTGCGTACGAGACGGTGAGTCGAACTCTTCGATCGGTCTTCGAAGACCCGAACGCCAGGGTAGCAGCCGATCAGTCCCCTGATCTACTCGCGCCTGAGCAGCAGGACAGCCTGTCGGTGCGTACCGCTGTCTGGCGTAATGCTTTTGAAATGGTCAAGGACAGGCCAGTTTTCGGTTTCGGTTTCGGGAATTTCAAGGTCTTCTATCCACAATACTCGCATGCCGCGGTGTGGGACAGCAAAATGTCCTCCAGCGAGCACTGGGAAAGGCCGCATAACGAATACCTCCAGATCCTCGTAGAAACGGGGGTGATCGGCCTGATGCTTTTTGGTGGGGTCGTCTTTGTTTTCTTACGAATCTCCTGGTCCGCGCTCAGACCCGGCTTCCGGTCTGAGACGGCCCAGTTGTCGATCGCCTGCATCGCCGGCCTGATCGGGACCGCGGTCAACATGTCTTTCAGCTTCCCGTTGCGGACGGCGGTTGCCCCCCTCATGATCGCCGTCTTTCTTGGTGTCGTGGCTAGGCACCACGCTTCCGGGAAACCACCGGCTACCGAGCTAACGCTGCCTCTTAGAGCCCGGGCTCTTGCTCTGATCATCTTTGCAGTCCTGCTCCTCACAGGCCGTTTCGGCCTCCACAGTTTGGTGGCGGACGCTCACATGGCGCGGGTCGTCAGAGCTCAGGCCCAACGACAGTGGCCTCTGGTCATATCGGAGGGGCAGAAAACGCTGGAGTACTTTCCTGACTGGCAAGAGCCACACCAGACGATGTGTCGGGCCTACCTGGAAATGAACGATCCCGCCGCGGCGATACGAGAGGCGGAACAGGTTCTTCGGGTTCGACCGTACTACGTGAATGCTCTATACAACCGCGGTACCGCTCATCTGCTCCTCGGAGAAAACGAAACAGCTCTGACCTACCTGAAGCAAGCGATCACACTCATTCCTGCCTATTCCCAAGCGCACCACGCCCTGGTTCGAATGTATCTGCAGCAGAAGAAGTTCCGCGAGGCCGAACAAGAAGCTCGCCTGGCGGTGAAGTACGAGCCGGAAAATCCGCAGCATCATTATGGCCTCGCCCTCGCAGCTGTCGGCTTGCGTCGTTACCAAGCTGGTATAGATTCCCTGGATGAGGCTCTCCGACTCGACAACAACAACGCCAACTTCCACTACCAGCGGGCAGTCGCACTCGTGAGCCTCGGCCGCTTTGAGGAGGCAGAGGCGGGCTTCGAGAAGGCCGAACAACTCCAGCCGAGATGGAGTCAGGCACAGTTGATGAGGAAAAGGGTAGGCATGCTGCTCGAGGAGCGCCAACGCAAAGAATCAAACCGGACTTCGGCGACCGGCGTTCAGCGGAAAAAGGGTGAAACTGAAGATCGGCATTGACTGCCAATCGACACTCGGGCAAAAGACCGGAATCGGGCTCTACACGCTCGAGCTTCTCAATGCACTGAGACGCGTTGCGCCCCAGCATGAGTATCTTGAACTGAATTGGGGCTGCGACGTGGTGATGCGCAGTGACCGGCGTCTGCGTTGGCAGCAGGTCGAACTGCCCCGACGAGCCCATGCTGCACGGGTTGATCTCCTCCACGTGACCGGCTTCGACGCTCCACTGTGGAGACCTTGCCCGGTGATCCTGACGGTCCACGATGTCATCGGACCCCTCTTCCCCGGCAATTTCCCGCCGATCGCTCGGGGTTATTGGGCCTGGTGGCTGCCACGCTCCGTCCGTTTCGCGGACTTCGTGGTTTCCGACTCTCGCAACACCAAAGACGATCTGTTGCGACTAACGAAGGTGCCTGAAGCCCGGATCCGAGTCGTATACCCAGGCGTCAGCCCGCGTTTCGGTCCCCTTCCAAGTCCCGACCTCGGGGCGTCGATCCGCCACAAATATAGCCTGCCGTCGAAATACCTGCTTTATGTAGGAACGATCGAGCCACGAAAAGGATTGTCCACCTTGGTCGCAGCTTACTCCCGTGTGTCCGAGCACCTGTGCCAGGATCTTGTGATCGCGGGAAAGAAAGGCTGGTATGCGCAAGGGCTATTCGACAGCGTTCGGACGCGGGGACTAGGGCAACGAGTTCATTTCCCGGGTTATGTCGCGGATGAAGACTTGCCCGATCTTTACAGGAATGCAGACCTGTTTGTCTTCCCGTCCACGTACGAAGGCTTCGGCCTCCCGCCGCTGGAAGCTCTGGCTTGCGGTACACCGGTCATCTGTAGTGACGCCGCCAGTCTCCCGGAAGTAGTGGGAGATGCCGCGCTGCTATTTCCGACCGGCAATGAGGACGCCCTGGCAACGACCATCAGGGAGACGCTTGAAGATGGTACTCTACAACGCAACCTCCGACGAGCCGGGCCGGAGCAGGCTAGAAGGTTCACTTGGGACGAGACCGCGCGTCAGATGATTGAGGTCTACGGTCAGGTGTATGAGAATCTGCATTGATGCCTCACCCGCTCTGCATAGACGGGGTGGAATAGGCCGCTACACCCAAGAGCTGACCGAGGCTCTGAAGCAGATGGGTGAGGACCTGATCGGATTCTCGAACCTCCCTTCTTCCGGCCCAATCGACCCGCCGTTTGACAGAATCCCGTCCTTGACCCTGAACCGCGGGAACAAGTCGTGGCGGTTCTTTGTACTGATGGCCCACCTCCTACACCGATCCCAGGATCATGTCTTCCCGGATGTGACCGTTTTTCACGCAACCGATCACGTCCTGCCTTGTTTTTCGAAGATCAAGGGTGTAGTTACACTGCACGATTTCACCTACCGGCTGTTCCCCAAAACTCACACAGCGCCCAACCGGCTGTTCCTCACTGTGGCCATGCGGCTTTTCCTTCGGGCTGCAAGCGGGCTGATTGCCGATTCCATGTGCACGAGGCAAGATGCCGTTCGCTTGTACGGTGTCGACCCTTCCAGAATCCGGGCTATCCATCTTGGAGTCGATTCACGCTTCCGGCCAGCTTCCAAGGGCGAAAAGGCAGAGCTGCGAGCGAAGTACCAGCTCCCTGAACACTTCGTCCTGACGCTTGGCACCTTGGAACCCCGTAAGAACCTAAACAAGGTCCTCGACGCGTACAACCTGCTCAAGCAGAGCGGCGTCAGGCGGAAACTCGTGATAGCAGGGAAGAAGGGGTGGCTTTCAGAAAGCTTTCTGCCTAGAATCCGAGGGTTGGGCCTGGAAAGCGATTTGATTATGACCGGTTTCGTTCCTGATGAGGATCTGCCGATACTCTACAGCAGTGCCGACCTTTTTGTTTTTGCCTCCCTCTACGAAGGGTTTGGCCTGCCGGTCCTCGAAGCTATGGCGTGCCAGACCCCGGTCGCCTGCTCCAACACGTCGAGTCTCCCAGAGGTGGCCGGCGACGCGGCTCTGTTCTTCAATCCCGGTGATCCGCAAGACATGGCGGGCAAGATCGCGGAGGCTTTGGAGCATAGTGGCCTCAAGGAGCAACTGAGGGAAAGAGGGTTGCTCCGGGTCAAAGAATTCACGTGGGAGAGAACAGCACGCGAGACACTGAAGGTCTACCGCCAGGCAATCGAATCATAGGATCGCATTAGGATCGGGCCTGGAGCGGCAAGTTCCGAGTGATCGGGTCGACTTCATAGCGGACATGGTGACGAGACGAATTCCTCAACTGGAGTTGCACCTCGGTTTGCGCTGGCAGACCTTGAACGGAGCTTCGCTGTGCTCGCACCTCGTTGAGCGGTGGGGCGGCAACCCCAGGGCGTCCGCACCGATGCCCTCCCCCGCGCGATCGAACGTGCTGCCTTTGTTCGCCATGGTGAGCACGGACCTGCGTCGGGACCTGCTCGCGCCTATCTCTCACATCAACCGTTTGCGTGTCCGACACCTGTACCGCTTGACCTCCTACGGTGATCTCACGCCCGACGATCTGTCGGACGGGTCGTTAGCGGCCTACAAGTCCTCATTCGATCTTCTTCGGCAGCTATGGAAATGCCGTCCGGACATCGTTCAGACCGTGGAACCTTTTTCGCTGCGTTTGCTGCCCTGCCAGTTCGCTGTCTATTTAGCGACCCTGCTCCGGCGCACTCCTCTGTTGGTTGTTACTCTTGAAAACCGTCCGCTGACAGAAAAATACGGGAAGTGGTTCGCGTTCTTGCTGCGGACGGTTCTGAGACCGATCTTCAGATCGGCACGGGCCATCGTTTACCTGAACCAGGGAGCGGCCCGCAACGTTCTTCAAATCGGCCCTTACGCGACGAAGTCGAAGTGGTTGATGTACGGAACGTGGGGGATCGATCCGTCGGAGTTTACCCCGGAGGGAGACAGGCAGCAATTCAATCTCGGTCCTGGGCCCCTGCTGCTTTTCGTGGGGCGTCTTCACAGGGAAAAAGGCGTATTCGATCTTCTCGAGGCTTTTACGACCATTCAACGAGAAATGCCCTCCGCTAGCTTGGCCCTCGTTGGCGATGGGCCTGAGCGAGCAGCGATAGAGCGGGAGATCACACAAAACCATTGGTCGAGTCGTGTCTTTCTCACTGGTGTCGTCAAGAACCGGGACTTGCCGGCCTACTTCCGAAGTGCCGACGTCTTCGTGGCTCCTTCTATTACCACGCAAAAGTGGGAGGAACAGGTCGGCATGTCAATCATCCAAGCAATGGCCAGCGGAGTCGCGGTTGTGTCAACACGAAGCGGCGCGATCCCCGAATACCTGCCCGAGTCTGCGGGAATCCTGGTCGACGAGCGGGATCCCGCCGCGCTCGCGGCCGCTGTTGTCAGGATGGTAAGGGAACCGGACATGCGGCGACAAATGGGAGAGTATGGAAGACGTTACGCGGTCGAGCATTATGATGCACGCAAAAACGTTAATGTAGCTGAGGAGTTCATCCTCCGGTGTTGTGAAACTTGACACCGGTGCGGTCTTCTATGTACGGACCATCAGAAGAGGTCACGCCTGATCCAAATCCAGGGGATGTCGCAGGCGACTCCCCTCTCGCGTTTCGGATTATCCGGGGAGGTCTTTGGGTCGCTCTGACGCAGCTCTGGACGATCGTTTTCGGTTTTGCCGCGAATATCGCCCTCACCCGACTGCTCTCGCCTCAGGTGTTCGGGACCTTCGCTCTCGGGATGTTCTTTGCGCAGCTTCTTCGAGTGCAGCCAAAGCTCGGCCTCGGCTATGCGTTCGGTCGCCGGAGCGAAACGGAAACAAAATCAGTCACCACGTACGCTACTCTCGAGTTGATCGCGGCAGCCCTCACCCCGCTGCTGGCGCTGCTCGCGGTCCCCGTTTTGCTTTGGCTGGGATACCCCCGAGACGTCGTCCGCGTCTGCATGGCCCTTGCTCTAGGGTTTTTCCTGGAGGGAATAGTGGCGATCGGCATGGTGCTGATGGACAAGAAACTCGCTTTCAGCACCGTCTGCCTCATACAGGGAATCATCTTTCCGTTTTCTTATCTGCCTGCCTTCTGGCTGGCAGCCAACGGCGGCGGAGCATGGAGCCTGGTTGCTCAGACGGTCACCTTTAGTGCCCTATCGCTGGTCGGGATATGGGTGGCGGTCGGGAAACACTACCCGCGCCTCCGGTCTGCAAGTTGGGGGTTCGACGCCAGGCTCGCGCGCGAATTGCTAAGATACGGTTTAACGGTCGGCCTGGGTCTTGCAGCCGCGGGACTCCTTACCCAACTCGACAATTTTCTTATCGGAACGTTCGTCAGCCTGACTGTCCTCGGCTTCTACGACCGAGCGTACCGTACCGCCCAATGGCCCACCATCCTGTTTCAAGGCCTGCTGTCTCGAGCGGCCTTCATGTCCTACGCAAAACTAAAGGAAGACCGGCCTCGTCTTCAAAAGACTCTGACAATGGTTCTGTGGCTTATCAGCTTCCTGGCGTTGCCCGTGGTGCTGGCGGTCTTCATTGCGGCTCCCGATCTTATAGCGCTACTCTACGGTCCGACTTGGCTCCCCAGTACCGTCTTCCTGCGCATCCTGGTCGTTTTCGCGGTTGCCGCGCCTCTCTTCAACAATGCCGGTACGCTCCTTGTAGCGGTGGGAAGGCCGGAGATATCGACCCGCGTTTCGGTATTGCAGGTGATCATCCTCGGCGCCGCCGGTTTCCCGCTCACCCTTCTATGGGGCGGGATCGGGACCTGCGTGGCGGTAGGCCTCGCTTTCGCCGTCGGGCTAACGATCATTTATAGCTACACTATCCGAGAGCTGCCGATCAGACTCTGGGCGATACTCGGCAAGCCGGTTCTGATCAGCCTGTTCGTTGTCATTGGCTATGTCGCATTCGATCACATGGTCGAACCGAGCCGAGTGGGCAGCCCCGCACTTCGAGTGATAGCCAAGTTTGCGTACACGGTTACCAGCTTCTACGGTCTTACGTTCCTGCTCGACTGGCGAGCCACCTCGGAGAGGCTCGCCTATGTATGGCGCCTCATGTTGGGGAAACATGCCGGCAGGGCTGATTCGTGAAATGCGTGAGGCGGTGGACAAATCCGGCTGCGAG
>RPQK01000179.1 GCA_003819755.1 Acidobacteriota bacterium
ATATCTTGTGGCCGGCTCACTGGGCGGTTAAGCTGGGAGGGGAGGGCCCGCGGATTACGCGGATAAACGCGGATAACGCGGACCAGATCAGGAGCGGCGACTTCGAAGGGCTTTGGATGTCGACCGCCGCTCCTGATCTGGTCCGCGTTATCCGCGTTTATCCGCGTAATCCGCGGGTCCTCCCCTCCCAGCTTAACCGCCCAGTGAGCCGGCCACAAGATATAGTGGCTCCTTGAGTCAAGGAGATACCCCATTATTCTTTAATCCTGTCCAAAGGTCTTTGAGACAGGATTAGCAGGATTGGCAGGATTGGAGGTGCTGATTGACATCGCGTCTCCCCGCAAGTAATTTGGCGGCAGGGGAGGATCACGTTCGTCGTCGACGAGTTTTGGAGGTAAGACGATGGAAGTAGCGTGTGGCTACACGATCCCAATCACTTTGTACGGCCTGCCGCCTTCGCCCGAGGACCATCTGAAGGGCATGCAGATTGTCGGCAAGGCCGGGTTCAAAGCAATCGAGCTCGAGTTCACCGATCACCTGGTTCCCGCTCATCGGCGGGATCTCCCGAAAATGAAATCGATCCTGAAGGAGTACGGCATGCGTTGCGCCTCGATCATGGCGGTCGAGGAGCATATGTTCAGTGTCGACCCTGGGATCAAACGTCAGGCGATCTCCGACTTCGACGCGATCACTGATCTCATCGCGGAGCTGAGCTGCCCGATGGTGGCCATCTGCGGTTATATGCCGCCTGAGATCCGGCCCAAAGGCACCGAGCTGTACGTAGGCGGGCCGCCGACCGCGGTGACTGTCGGCGATGACTTTTCGTGGCCGAAATTCTGGTCAAATGCCGTAGACCTTGTCAGACGCCTGGCGGAGACGGCAAACAGTAAGGGGCTAACGCTCACCGTCGAGACTCGGGCCAACGACGTGTTCTCCTCGACCGACGCGGTAATGAACCTGCTGAGGGAGAGCGGTGCGAAAAACGCCGGAGTCATTCTGGATGTGGCCCACGTTCACGCCGGGAAGGAATATCTGGCCCTGGTGATCCCGAAGCTCGACGGGCTGATCAAGCTCGTCCACTTGTCCGACAACGACGGGACCAACGCGTATCACTACTCGCCAGGCCAAGGAAACATCGATTTCCCGGCAGTTATTTCCAGCCTCAAGAGGGCCGGATTTGACGGCTTCCTGGTTGTTGATACAGCAGGTGTCCCGAATATCGTCGAAGAGGCGGTACGTGCCCGGGACTATTACCAGGGGCTGATTGCGGCGGTTCCAGCATGAATATCAGCCTCAGCTCTTTCATTTACCTGAACTATCCGCTCGGGGAAGCTCTCGAACGGATCGCGCAAGCCGGGTACGACGGGATCGACATTTGGGGCGGCCGGCCTCACGCTTACCGGAAAGATCTGAATCACACCCAGATCTCAAAGCTCGCTGAACAGAGCCGGGCTCTCGGGCTCACGGTCGCATCCTTCATCCCGGCGCAGTTCCGCTACCCGACTTGTCTTTGCAGCCCGTCAGATAAGGTCCGGCGGGACAGCGTGAACTATATCAAGGACGGCCTGGATGCCGCGGCCGAGTTCGGCGCTCCGCTCGTCTCGGTTTGCCCCGGCCACACGCTCTTTGGACAGGAGCTCAAGGACGGATGGGACCGGCTGCTGGACAGCCTGAACGAAATCTGTTCTGCCGCCAGCCGCTTGGGCTTGCGGGTTGCCCTGGAGCCGGCCGACAAGTACGAGACCGATCTCGTGAACACCTGTGAGCAGGCTATTCAAGTCATTGAAGACTCGGGCCTGGACAATCTGGGAGTGGTGCTGGATAACGGTCACAGCTACGTGGTTGGCGAACGAGCCGAAGAAGTTGTCCGGCGTTTGGGGGATCGCTTGTACCATGTCCACCTGGATGACAACAACGGGCGGCGGGATCAGCACTTGATTCCCGGTGACGGCAACTTTGACTTTATTCCCTTTCTCGCCGCCCTGAGAGACTGCGGCTACTCCGGGTTTCTGACCGCCGAGTTGTCATGGGATTACACCATCGACCCGGATCAGGCCGCGCGGGCGGCGAACACGAGAGTAAGAGAATATCTGCAGGCTGTGGAGGGTAGCGTCAGCGCGGGTAAAAGGTAGCTTGACTGACACGGACCGACAAGGACCGGCAAGGACGAACACGGACATTCTCGAGCCCTGTCCGTGTTCGTCCTTGCCGGTCCTCGTCGGCCCGTGTCAGTCCGGGTCTGTTTTGCCGGTGACGTCGGTGAGGTTTTTCATGGATTTTCGGACTGTTCCCTATGTAGATCGGCTGCTCAGGCTGCGGATTCCCGACCGCAATCTGATCTTTGAGGTGGAGCCGGGCAACCTCCCCGGGGCCTGCGATCACTCTGACGCGGTCCTTTCCGCTCTGCGTAACCCCTATGCGAGTTCGCCGCTCAGTGAGAGCGTCCGAGGTGCGCGGGACGTCGTCATCATATCTGACGACAACACCCGGCGGACTCCATGCGGCGTGATCGTTCCGCTGGTGCTCGACGAGTTGAATCGGGCGGGAATCCCGGATAGCGCCGTCAGCATAGTGATCTCCTCCGGCACACACCGTCCTATGACATCCCTCGAAATCGACCAGAAGTACGGCCGGGAGGTGGTTTCGAGAGTGCCGATCATTCCCCACCGCTACAAGGAACCAGCCGAGTTGGTTGATTTCGGGACGACGAGTCGCGGGACGCCCATTGTTGTGAACCGCCACGTCGTGGAAGCGGACTTTCGCATTGCGATCGGGGAGATCGTGCCGCACCATCCAGCCGGGTTTGGCGGAGGCGCGAAGGCGGTTTTGCCTGGCGTTGCGGGCGAGGAGACGGTGGCGCGAATGCATCTGTTGGGATCCAGGTACCCGGGGCTCGGCGTGGTGGAAACCGAAATGCGTCGCGAGATGGAGGACTTTGCCGGCAAGATCGGTCTGAACTTCATCGTAAATGCCGTGCTGAACCGAGAAGGAGAGCTGGCCGCCATGGTTGCCGGGCACTTCGTGGCCGCCCACCGCCAGGGAGTAGCTCTCTCGCGTCAGGTCTACGGCGCCACGATCCCGGAGCTGGCGGATATGACCGTGAGCAGCACGTCGCCGGTCGACTTTGACTTCTTTCAAGGTGACAAAGGGATTACATCGGCGGAGCTTGCGACCCGCGAAGGAGGCGAAATTGTGCTCGTCAGCGGCTGTGCCGAGGGAATCAGCGCCGCCCACCCGGAACTGGCCGACTACCTGGGCCAGATGTCGGTCGACGAGATTTGGGAGGCGGTCGAAACCGGCGACGTGCCGGATCGATTGACCTGCGCGGAAGCAATTGTGGTTGCCAATATCGCCAGGAAAATGCGAATCACGCTGGTGACCGAAGGGATCACCAGGCAGCTGGCCAAACGGCTCGGCTTCGGCCATCGCCCGCCGCACGCACTGCAGCAATATGTCGATGAACGCCTCGCGGCGGACCCAGACCTCAAGATCGGCATCCTGCGCAACAGCGCCGAGATCCTGCCAGTAGTGGGCTGAGCGATGAGAAGGTGTGAAAAATCGGGGTTGCCGGCAACTTCGATTTCCTCCACTTTCTCGTCGCGGCAAATCTGGCATGTTGGTAAATACAGATCATATTGACAAATCGACCGACCTCAGTTAACGACGGATTATGTTAAATATACGTATAAGTCGGGGCTGAAACAAGGGACTAAGGGAGAGAGGAAGAGGGGGTCTTTCTCCTGATCGCAACCACACTGACGATAAGTCACAACAACGTCGCAAAATGCCAGAAACAGCATGGAATCACTCCCTTTAGTCTGTTAGTGTGATGACTCTCACACATCTTAGTCAATATCAACCCTAAAGTAACCGCGTGCTGAATGGCCCTGCCAAGCCGCTGGCTGTCGTGCGGCCGAAGGCTCCGTTGACGGGCGTTCCAGTCAAAGCACTCCCGGCCGGTAATGGGACGAAAGTCTCAAGCGGGTTCTTGCGGCCGTTTGTGACGGAGGCCGCCGATCAGATGGCGATGACAACGGAATTCTGAGCGCTCCTCGGTGGAGCGGGAGGACGGGCAGAAACGAATAAGGGGGCGACGCGAAGAAGTCGTACTTTGCGTGAGGTTTGGTTGCCTCAGCCCCAAGAATCTTGAGACCCCCTGCCATTCCTCCCGCTCCACGGGGGATTGCGCGCGCAACAGAGCGCAAGCGCAGCGCCTTTTGCGGACTGAAGGACCTCAAGGACCTCAGGGACAAGCTCAAGGTCCTTGAGGTCCTTGAGGTCCTTCAGTCGTCCCGGCCTGTCGTCTCAGTGAGCAACCTCGACCACCCAGTCCCGAATACCATCTTGAATCTCTGAGAAGACTTCTTCCTGATCTCGTCCCCGACTCTTCGGGATCTTGAACGAATGGTCGCCCCCTTCGACAGGACGAATCGAGACTCCTGGGCCGGTGAACCAGGGCCGCAATTCGTCGGGCGTGCCGAAGACGTCCCGCGTTCCCTGAAAGATGAGGACCGGCAGTTTCAGCTGGGGGAGATGACCTGTTCGCAACTGGTCCGGTTTTCCAGGCGGATGAAGGGGATATCCGAGTAGAACCAGACCGGCCAGTCCGAGAGGAACGGGACCGGGACGCGCCGCGAACTGCGATGCAATCCGGCCTCCCATGGACTTTCCCCCGATGAAGAGCCCGCTGCCGGCTCCAATCAACTTCCCCATGGCGTCAATCGTGGCACGGAAGCAGTTCTCGAGGATTTCAGGGCGATCGGGCAGGCGCCGCTTTGCCTCCATGTAGGGAAAGTTGAAGGTCAAAACACCGACACCGCGCTCGGCCAGTGCGGCCGCAAAGTCACGTATGAAAGCGCTCGTCTGGCCGGCTCCGGCGCCGTGAGCGAGAACGAGGTGTGCCCCCGTTGTCGGCTCCTGGGCCCGGTATAAAATGGCGCCTACTGCCTGCCCCTCTCCAACCTCAACGAGATGTTGCTCTGTTACGAGTCGAGAAGTGTTTTGCATTGGAGTTCAGTAATCGTATACCCCTCGGCCGGTCTTACGGCCAAGCCTGCCCTCCTGGACGTACTGCTCGAGCAGCGGGCACGGCCGGAACTTCTCGCCGAGCCGCTCGTGCAGAAATCGGAGGATACTCAGGCGCGTATCGAGTCCCACCAGGTCGACCAGTTCGAAGGGCCCCATGGGATGGTTCAGACCGAGTTTGACAGCTTTATCAATGTCCCTTGCAGAAGCGAGCCCCTCGTAGAGCATCCAGAACGCTTCGTTGCCGATGAGTGCGTTCAGCCTGGTTGTCACAAACCCAGGGGCTTCCTTCACCTGGACCGTCTCTTTCCCCATGCGCAGTGCGACCGCCTCGGCGGCTGCACAAGTGCTCGGGGAAGTGGCCGGGGAAAGGACAATTTCGACCAGCCTCATAATGTGGACCGGGTTGAAAAAGTGCATGCCGATCAGGCGGGATGGATCCGAGAGGCCGGCCCCAAGCTCGCTGATAGCAAGCGAGGAAGTGTTACTGGCGAAGACGGCGTGAGCGGGTGAAGCCGCTTCGCAACGCTCGAAGATCTCGACTTTGAGCCGGGCATCCTCCGGCGCGGCTTCGATGACGAAATCGGCGCCTGACACCAATTCCTCAAGGTCAGTTCCCGTCTCAAGCATCTGTTGCCCCGCCGCCCATTGCTCCTCGGTGATCTTCCCGAGATCTTTTCCTTTACGGAGATTCTTCTCGATTTCCGACACGGCCCGGCCGAGCGCCACGCGGGAGACATCGTGCATCCGGGTGTGAAAACCAGCGGTAGCGGAGACCTGGGCTATGCCCCGTCCCATCGTTCCTGCACCGATTACGGCGATAGTCGAGATTTCCATGCTGTGATCACTTTCCCCTGAAAACGGGTGGCCGCTTCTCTTTGAATGCCCTTACACCCTCGGCGAAATCTTCGCTGCGAGCCGCCCGCTCCTGGCATTGAGCCTCGATTTCAAAGGTGCTGAGCAGGCTTTCCTCCACAGCTTGACTCATGGCCTTTTTCGTCAGACCGACCGCCAATGTGGGGAGCTGTGACAGTCGCTCGGCCCAGGCCTGTGCTTCCGGGATAAAAGAGGCATGCGGCACCACGCGGTTTGCGAGCCCGAGCTCCAGGCACCGAGCCGCCGGTATCGGGTCCCCGTCAAGCGCCAGCTGGAAGGCGCGGCCGAAGCCCAGGTGACGGGCCAGGAACCAGCACGAACCGGAATCGGGGACCAGTCCTATCTTCCCAAATGCGGGGAGCAGGACCGCGTCCTCGGCCATCAGGCGCAAATCGCAGGCTAAAGCCAAAGACAGCCCGGCACCGGCGGCTACTCCGTTAATCGCGGCAAGGACCGGCTTTTCGATCTTCCGCAAGGCGGCGATCAACGGTTTATAGTGTGTCGTCAAGTGGGTGTAAGCGCCTTCCTGGGCTTCTGCTTCAAAGGCCCCAAGGTCCTGGCCAGCGCTGAACGCCGATCCTGATCCAGTGATCACGACCGCCCGTACCAGTGGATCGTTCTCAGCGTCTCTGATCGCCGACGTCAGCGCGGCGAGCATCTGATTGTTGAAGGCGTTCCTGCGGTCCGGGCGGTTCAGCGTTACGGTCAGCGCCTGGCCGTCGGTTTTTGTGAGAATCGTGTTGTGGTCTGGCATGGTCGTACTCGATTGCACACGGACGAACACGGACACCGTCGCTATTCCCGTCCGTGTCAGTCCGTGTTTCGTCCGTGTCCGCGCCCTACAGAGGCTTCAGCTGCTCGAACGGCTGACGGCAGTCCTGGCAGAAGCCCATCGCCCTGCACGGGGTGCATCCAAAGGGGTTTGTCTGGCGGGTGTTGGACGATCCGCAATACGGACAGGCCGCTTGTCCCGCCTCGATTGCCCCTTCCAGATTACCCTGGTGACGGTCGGGGACGGCCAGGCCGAACCGGCGAAGCTTCTCTCTCGCTTCGTCGCTTAGCCAGTCGGTCGACCAGGGAGGATGGAGAACGGTTCTCACCTCCACCCCTGTGGCCCCCATCTCCCGCAGCTTTCGCTCCACGCTTCCGGCCATTGCCTGGTAGGCGGGGCAAGCGGAAAAAGTCGGGGTGATTTCGACGACCGTTCTTTCGGCGTCAACGCGAACGGTCCGCACTACCCCCAGCTCGACGATTGATATAACCGGAATCTCCGGGTCGGTGATACTTCCGAGCGCTTCCCAGACCTCGTTCTCGGTAATTTCAGACATCTACCACCCTGCCTCGGTTTCCAGCCGCGCGACCTGCTGCATTTCCTCGATTAGAGGCTGCAGGTGCTCGGTATGCTCATCGCGCAGCGGTGCTGACGGCTGACCGAATCCCGGAGGCGTCAAACCGGCCTCCGACAGCTCTGTCCGTACCCGGTCTTCCCACAGGGAGCCAAGCCGAGCCAGGTCAGGCATCAATGACTCAGTCACCAATCGCTCATAGTCGGGTGGCGCCGCCCAAATCTGGCTGTGAAACGGCCAGAGCTGATCAAGCGCGGCCTGCATTCGGGAGTTGCTTTCCTCGGTCCCGCGCCCGAGCCGGCAGAGCCAGGCGGCGGTGTGACGAAGATGGTATCGTTCCTCCTTCCCTATCTTTTGCGCGGCCTCTGCCACCGGTGTGAACCGACTCTGCTCCAGGGCCTCGAGATGACCCGCCTCCCAGGTATCAAAAAGGTACTGACGGAGAACCGTGAACGCCCAGTCCCCTTTCGGTAACTCCACCATTTGAAGATTGCGGTACTCGCAAGGCTCGCGAAAGAAAACGAGTCGATCCGGATCACGACCGGTCAGCGAGCGCAGGAGCTCGTACCAGATAAGGGCGTGGCCCATTTCGTCCTGGGCGATATTCGCGAACGCGATATCCTCTTCCAAGATGGGCGCGTGGCCGGTCCATTCTGAGTTCCGGTGGGAGAGGATCAATTCGTCGTCGGCCATTTCGAGAAGCCGACCGGCCACCAGCTGAGTCGTTTGTTCATCAGGTAAGCTCGTCATTTCTGCCGGATCTCCTTCATCAGCCGCGCCGTGGGGTATTCGGCATGCAACTTGTAATTCTTGGTCGCCGCCGGTTCAAAGAAAGACACACGATCATTCCGGTCTGATCGCGTCAACTCGGCCTCGGAAACGACGGCCCAAAGGACGGACTCGATGGCGGAGCTTTCTTTGAGAGCCTGCGCGAGTGCCTCTTCCGGCGATTGAGCCGACAGACAGGCAGCAAGCGCGAGGGGTTCCCGGTGATTTGGTTTGCCGAAGACCAGGTACCGTCGCTCCTCTCCAGGGTGGCCGTTCTGGCTGACCGGGTCGCGCGCGAGCTCCTCTGCGGTTCGGAACAGGACATGCCCGGAAGCCGCCACCCAGAGCCCTTCGCAATGCGGCCGGCGGACAAAGACGTCTCGCGCGTTAAGAAGCGCCATCTCCGGATCAGGGGCATGGACGGAACCCACGTGTTCCGCTGGTTTCCGTTCATCTTCGATCAGGAACACTTCGAATCGTGGCCATTGAGTGTCGGGCATAGTGACGCCAACAAAGGACCCCAAGGACCTCAAGGACGGGCGAACTCACATGGTCCTTGAGGTCTTTGGGGTCCTTGGGGTCCTTCAGTTTTTTGCTTTTCCGCGTAAGCTGCCAGGGCTTCTCTTACCCAGCGTCCGTCTTCGTGCGCCTGACGGCGCGCTTCGAGGCGCTCGGCGTTGCAGGGACCGTTCCCCTTGACCACCCGCCAGAACTCGTCCCAGTCGATTGGCCCAATGAGCCAATTGCCGGTTTCCTCGTCGAACCGGAGTTGCGGGTCGGGGACCGAAAGCCCGAGGGCGTGAAGATCCGGAATCAGTTGATTTACGAAGACCTGGCGCAACTCGTCGTTGCTGCGCGTTTTCACACCCCAGCGCATCAGCTCTGCGCTGTTCTTCGATTCTGAATCATGAGGGCCGAACATCATGAGCGTCGGCCACCACCAGCGGTTGATCGCGTTCTGAACCATCGCCCTCTGCTTCGGGGTTCCCTGAGACAGGAGGATCACCATTTCCTGGCCTTGTTTCTTGTGAAAGGTCTCTTCGGCGCAGATCCTCAACATTGCCCTCGAATACGGACCGTAGGACGATTTGGCCAGCATCGTCTGGTTAATAATGGCCGCCCCGTCGACCAGCCAGCCGATGACTCCGATGTCCGCCCAGGAGAGGGTCGGGTAGTTGAAGACGCTCGAGTACTTGGCACGACTGCTGAGAAGATCGTCGAGCATCTGTTCCCGAGTTGCGCCCAGGGTTTCCGCGGCGTGATAGAGGTATTGGCCGTGCCCCGCCTCATCCTGAACTTTGGCCAGGAGCACAAGCTTGCGTCGCAGGGTAGGGGCTCGAGTGATCCACGCGCCTTCCGGCAACATTCCCACGATCTCGCTGTGGGCGTGCTGCGAGATCATGCGGATCAGTTGCTTCCGATATTGTTCCGGCATCCAGTCGCCCGGCTCGATTTTCTCGCCGCGTGCAATCCGGGCCTCGAATGCCTCAAGTCTTGCTTCGTCTGTCACACCACCTCCAGGACCGCCGCAACGCCCTGCCCCATGCCGACGCACATGGTGACCAGGCCGTACCTTGAGGTCGCCACTCCCTCTTCCCGGCGTCGTTTCATCTCGTGGAGCAGAGTGGTGACGAGGCGCGCGCCCGAACAGCCCAGCGGATGGCCCAGGGCAATGGCACCCCCGTTGACGTTCGTCCGGTCTTCGGGGAGTCCCAACTCGTCCATCACCGCCAGGACCTGCACCGCGAAGGCCTCATTCAACTCGATAAGATCGAGGTCCTCGACCCTCAAGTGCGCGCGGTCGAGTGCTTTGCGAACGGCCGGTACTGGACCAAGGCCCATCGTTCGGGGATCTACGCCGGCAGAAGCGGAAGAAACTATTCTGGCTGCCGGCCGCAGCCCAAGGCGCAAAGCAGCTTCTGGCGATGAAAGGAGAACAGCCGCAGCCCCGTCGTTGATGCCTGAAGAGTTGCCCGCGGTGACCGTTCCGCCCTCCCGGAAAGCAGGCTTGAGTTTGGCGAGCCCTTCGAGCGAGGTCGCCAGTCGGTACTGCCCATCGGCCAACTGCATCCTCGGGTGTTCGTCGGTATCCACGGTTTTGGGCGGCTCACCCGGCTCCCTGACTTCAATCGGCACGATTTCATTGCGGAAACGGCCGCTGTTAATGGCCGCTACCGCCCGGCAATGACTGCGGTAAGCGAAGGCGTCCTGCCGCTCGCGTGGTATGTGGTGAATAGCGTCAACGTTCTCAGCCGTTTCCCCCATCGACTCGAGGGGGAACATTTCGGTCATCCGGCTGTTCGGGAAACGCCAGCCAATCGTGGTGTCGTAGATCTCGGCCTTGCGGTCGAAGGGGGATTCGCTCTTGGCGAGAACGAAAGGCGCTCTCGTCATGCTTGCCACACCGCCGGCGATGGCAACCCGGGCATCGCCGGTTGCGATCGCCCTCCCCGCCTGAATGATGGCATCGAGGCCGGAAGAGCAGAGGCGGTTCACCGTAATGCCGGGAACCGAATAGGGGAAACCGGCGAGCAGAAGCGACATCCGGGCGACGTTGCGGTTATCTTCGCCGGCCTGGTTGGCGCATCCGAGCACCACTTCATCGACGTCAGCGGGATCCAGGCCCGTTCGCTTGACCAACGCACGCAGAACTTCCGCCGCGAGATCGTCGGGTCTGACTCGACTTAGCGCACCACGGAATTTGCCGACAGGCGTACGAACGGCGTCAAGGATTACGGCTTCGGGCATGGTTGGTAACTTCTGAAAAGGATTAAGTCTATGATAGCAAATCCGCTTGGTGGACGTGGGGACTGTCCCTCGGCACATCCCTCGGCACAAA